>JAKAPY010000001.1 GCA_021811925.1 Thermoplasmata archaeon
TCCGATCTATCGAGTCGAAGCATCTGTTGGGCGCCTTGTACTTGTCGGGCTGGACGATACTGTTGTCCTGGGTCAGCACGAAGTACCTGTCCTCACCCTTCTTCTTTCCTTCCTGTCCCTCAACAACAATCTGTCTTGAGAGTTCAGAGAGGGGGTGACCCTTGCACGTAATTGTAAAAGACTTGTACCATCCGAAGGGGGAACGCTTTGTGTTGAACTCCTTCGATGCAAGCTCGCCCAGCTGCTTCAGTATGCTTATTGCCTCACCAGGGGGAGCGAGTGAAGACGAAAGATGGGCATATGGGTAGATCATCACGTTCTCCGCCTTCACGGTTGTTGCGACCTCCCTGATGTTGTCCATGGCCTTTTCAACGAGCTGCAATCCCTTTGAGGCGTCTCCCTTCTCTACAGTGGTGAAGCAAACGAGAACCTCGTCCATGGATCCCGCCCTGTCGCTGTCCTCTATTTCCTCTGCAACCTTCGTCCTTGACTTGATTTCGTAGCTCATCCTGTCCGCATGAATGAATAGAAGCCTCAATTCGCAGCACCCGCCTGAGGTTAGGCAACATCATTTTAAATCCTTTTGCGGGAAGAAGGGCTTCCGGCGACCGGCGGCATGTTTGATTAGCAGGATATGCAATCATCCACCGGCTTGTGAATGACAGCATCCATAAGATTCTCCGTACTCGCAATGCCTGATATCTTCCTCGACCATTCGCTGCAGGCGGGTGAGCCTGACAAGTTCGTGCAGTCCCTGCGCAGGACTGCTCACAGGGGGACAAGAATGCACGCGACCCAGTGGCTGAATCTCGGTGGCAATGCGTACAACTTCGGACTTCACATGGCCAGGCTTGGATGTTCAGTTACCATGTTGTCCGCAACAAGTACGACTGTTCTCGAGATGGTGAAAAGGGAGACCCGTGGGCTGCATTTTTCCACCGACTTCGTGGAGACGGATAACGACCCCTCGCTGACCGTCGCTCTGGAGTTCCGGGACAGCAGCGGCAGCCGGGCTCTGAACATCAATCATCCTGGCTCACTGAATGAATTTGGGCCGGGCCGTTTTCCAAGAAAGCTGGAACGGGGGAAGTATGACCTCGTTTCCGTATTCAACTTCACAAACAACATGCTTGGGGCGCAGCTTGCCTCGCATGTGTTCTCGAGAATGAAGGGGTTGAAGCTTATGGACCTTCCAGATGCGGCCTCAGGATTCAGTGACTGGGAAGGGTTGAAGTCGGCAATCGAACTCTGTGATGTAATCAGTGCGACCCCTGAGGAGGTCGTCGGCGCCGCGAAGCTTCTCAAACTGAGCGGAATCAGCGGAATCAGAAGCGCTGCCATTGCTCTTTCGTCCATGGGGCCGAGAATAGGCATCCATTCCGCCTCACGCTCAATCGAAGTGTGCGATGGCAAAGCGGTCGTGCACCGTTCTAAACCCATACCCCTGCCTTCCACGACAGGCGCAGGCGACTGCTGGACAGCCGCTTTCGCGCTCTCTCTCCTTCGGGGGGAAAGTCCTTCGGCGCGTCTTGAGTTCTCAAGCAGATATGCTACCGAAATGCTTCTGAAGCGGCCCCCGGCTCCTGAATAATGGGGATTTATTCGCAGGCCGGAATATCAGAGCTCTGCCCCTAGGTGAAGCGTGTTGGTAATGTCCTTGAACCTGTTTCTGAGGGTGACTTCAGTGACGCCGGATATGTTTGCAATCTCCTCCTGCGTCCGCTTCTTCCCGTTGAGTATTGCTGCGATATAGATTGCTGCTGCAGCTATGCCCGTCGGTCCCTTCCCGACAGTTGAGGAGTGCTCTTCAACCTCCTTCAGTATGTCCAGAGCCTTCGCCTCGACCTCTGTTCCGAGGTTTAGCTCGCTGCAGAACCTGGATATGTAATTCTGTGGGGTAGTCGGGAGAAGAGACAACCTGAGTTCCCTTACCAGGGTCCTGTAGTTTCTGCCTATCTCCTTCCTTCCAACCCTGCTGGCCCTTGCAACCTCTTCTATGGCTCTCGGGAAATTGAGCTGTCTTGAAGCGGCGTATATTGAGGCGGCCACGACCCCTTCTATGCTCCTTCCCCTTATCAGGTCCTTTGCTGCGGCCTTTCTGTAGATGACCGCCGCCTCTTCCCTGACGTTCTTCGGAAGGGCCATGTTTGAACTTGTCCTCTCTATCGAAGCAAGAGCGACCATCAGATTCCTCTCTATCGCGTTGGCAGCCCTCAGCCTCTTCTGCCACTTCCTCATCCTGTATAGCTGCGGCTTGTTCCTGGCGGGCACGCTCTTTCCGTAGATATCAACATTCTTCCATGAAATCTCGGTGGACAGTCCCTTGTCATGAACGGTGTATGTTGCGGGGGCGCCGGTCCTGGCCCTCCTTTCATTCTGCTCCGCATCAAACCCTCTCCACTCCTGTCCAGGGTCAATGAGGTTCTCGCTTACAACCAGCCCGCAGTCTGCACATACCAGTTCTCCCCTCTCGTAGTCTTCCTGGAGGTGAGAGCTGTTGCATTCCGGACAGTACTCAATGTCATCTACCTCCACCTTCTCTCTTGTTTTGCTAAGTGTAACCACTTTCTCACTTCCGTGAGGCAGTGTACGGTGGCTGCTTGATCTATGCTTATATGCATGAATCACCGCGGGGCAAGCGTTGTCCTCTACCTGCAATCGGGGTGCTCCCCGCAGAATATGCTTCTGCAACGGACAACCGCCATATGCTGTCTTTGTCGCGGTTTTGATTGTTTTTTGGTATATTTAATATTTTTGTCATATAACAATACTTTAAGTTTATAAATTTTACTTTTATCGCACTTTTTTGTTGTTTATCGATTAATTCGTGGCAGTAAGGCGCATGCGACATACACTCATACTGGCAAAAGGTGGCACAGGCGGTTTTACCGTTCCGCGCTGTGCCACCGCCTTGTTAATACTTCTGTGCGGCATATTCATCTGGATGAGGGAGTTCATAGCGTTTGAAGTTGAATATCCTGCTGCGCTCGATGAAATCCTGAAGTCGGAAGCCTTTTCGGACAGGTGTGCAAAGCCAGCGGGCAGGGATGACATGCACCTGACTCTGAATTTCCTTGGAGAAGTTGACCCGTCAGTCAACCAGGCCATTGCGGGTGCGATGGACGACATATGCCGGGTAGTTTCACGATACAGGGTGGAGTACAGGGGCATTGGCGCATTTCCTTCCAGGAACAGGCCGTCAGTAATATGGGTGGGGGTAACTGACAGCGGCGAGACGTCGAAAATCAACGCACTTCTTTCAGAAAGGCTTTCAATTCTCGGTTTCCCCGCTGAAGCCAGACCCTTCCATCCACATATAACACTTGCAAGGGTGAAATGCAGGTTGGGGGAGGGGAAGCTGGAAAGACTGTTCAGGGACTGGGAAGAAAAAAGCTTCGGATTTCAGGAAATCCGCGAGGTCTTCCTGAAGAAGAGCGAACTCACTCCCCAGGGAGCCGTTCATACCTCTCTTCACGTGTCAAGGCTCAGAACCTAGACCCTCTGCGGATTCCCATCGTCCCATTCCAAGTTGTTCTTGATCCCTTTCTTCTGAAGCATTTTGCTGATTTTCTCAGTTATCCTGACGACTTCCGTGCTGGAAGAGTTGCCTGCCAGGAACATCTCCTTCCGGCCGATGGGGAATATGAGTCTCATCCTTCCCCTTCTGTTGTACCCCTCCGGCTTCCTGTTCGATCTGATGTCCCTCATGTTCAGTTCTATGAACATGTCCAGTATCTCCTTCTCCTCAGGCATCTGGTCTGTTTCCTGGAGAAAAGAGGTTATAAGTTCCGGAAAGACTTCTTTCAGTGCCCTGTACCTGAAGCCAGTCGTAAATACAATGTGGCCTACCTCAGCCTTCACGATTTGAGTGATTCATCCGTTCGATTTAATATCTTCGTTGCTTGACTTGCACCACTGGCCCCAATCTCGAGGCCATTGCATTTCTCCCGACACCGCATTTGTTTTCACATGCCAGGTCGCCGGCAAGCAGGTTCTACCCTCCGGGTGCAGATACGGCGAAGATCGTGGCTGTGGCAACGTGATAGAATTTAACAGGCAGTTCGCCCTTTCTTTATTACTGCTACAACGACAGTTTAAAATACGCCTGCCCAAATCTTCTCGCCTGCGGGTTGCTCTATGAGTGGCAACATGCCCTTATTGTGTGTGGTACCGGCGGAAAGCCGTTCTCCGGATGGGAGATTTCGGCAACTGTCGAATTGTTCGGAGGAGTACACGAATGCAACTTGGGCACGAATAACCGTTGCACAATCCCATGGGAATTCCACTGGGCCTGTCACCGGATACTGTGCTCCAGCTGTGCGTGGCAACAGCAGACAGGCAGTTTCAAGATTACACGACCATACCTGACATGACCACAATGATGTGATGAAATGAAGATCGCAATGTTCACCGACTCATACTATCCCGCCGTGGATGGTGTTGTCACTTCCCTCTCAACTGTTTCGAGGGAGCTGGAGCGTATTGGTCATGAAGTCTTCATATTCGCCCCCGAACCACCCAATGGTGAGAAGGTCCAGGACATCACAAAGGGCGGAACATTCTACTTCAGGTCATTCAGGTTCAAGCATTACCCGCAGTACAGGAGCGCATTCCTGCCGTCAAACAAGAACAGGATCCTCAGAAAACTCGGCGTGGACCTGATTCACACCCACGGCATGACTTTCATGGGCGTTAAGGGGCTTTCGGCAGGAAGGCACTTCGGCGTGCCCGTTGCCACAACCTATCATACGATGATGCATGAGGCCGCCAATATCTACAATCCGCTTCCCCTGCCGCGGAGCACAATGGTAAGCCTCACCGTACGATACGTGCGCCTTTTCCTCAACAGGCTGGACGCAGTCGTCGTCCCGACCAGGCCTATACTTGAGGAGCTTGTCAGGATGGCACCAAGGATGCCATACACCGCCGTCATACCCACCGGCGTGGATACTAACAGGTTCAGGCCCGGCAATGTCAACTCCCCCATCAGGGAGCAGTACGGAATTGACGATTCTCCGCTCATCCTGTATGTCGGCAGGGTGGCATTCGAGAAGAACATCGATTCGATACTGAGGAATCTGCACAGGGTATCAGACAGTTCAGCGAAATTGATGATTGTCGGGGAGGGTCCTGCAAGGAGGCACATCGAACAGCTCGTCCACTCTCTGGGGCTTCAGGACAGGGTAATCTTCACAGGATTTATTCCGGACAGCCAGCTTGTGGACTACTACTCCGCCTCCGATGTCTTCATCAGCGCCTCGAAATTCGAGACACAGGGGCTTTCCATGCTTGAGGCGATGTCCTGCGGAAAGCCTGTGGTGAGCATTAACTACAGGGCTGTCACCGATTACATCGTCGACGGTGAGAACGGCTTCCTCTACAACGAGTTTGCCGACAACATGGCGGAGACCATCGACAGGGCTCTCTCTTCGGACGCAAGCATAAGGAAGAATGCACGCAGGACCGCCGAGCGCTACTCGAAGGAGCGGACCTCGCGCTCCCTGAGCGAGCTTTATTCGAAGATACTTGACATGTACATCAACGGGCAATGATATGCTTTCGATAGGCCAGTTTGTGTACGACTTTTTTCAGCCGCTTGGTGTCTACGGTCTGCTTGCCGCCCTCTTCCTGATTTTCTACTTCGACTCGACGCTTATACCCACTCTCCCCGAACTCTTCACGGTCATTATCTTCCTGGCCCATCCTGTCCCCATATTCGGGGTCATGATGATTGCGACACTGTGCGCAGCAGAGTTCTGCGGCGTGACCACCCTCTACCTTGTCGTCAGGAAATACACTCTGCCCCAGTGGATGCGGAGGAGGATTGTCGAATATTCCCGATTCCTTGTCGTAAGGGATGAGAAAATGATTCTGCTCAACAGGATAGCGCCCGTCATCCCCTTCCTGGGGGCCTTCATTGCCACATGTGAATGGCCGTACGGCAGGAGCGTCTTCTACAACTTCGTTGGAGGGGTTGCCAAATACAGCCTGATCGTGGTAATGGCATCCTACTTCCTGTTACTCTTCTCCGACCAGTCGCTTGCCGAAGTGATAACAGTGGTCGCTGTGCTTGCACTTGTCGGCGTCAGCTATCTGCTCTCGGTTCGAAGGAAAAAGAAACTGGAACAGAGCTCTGCAGGTGGTAGCCAGTGAACATACTGGAACTCAATCCCTTCTACCTTCCATATAACGGCGGGATTGAAAAGCGAATCGCAGCCCTATCCTCAAGACTTTCAGGGAGGCACAGGATCACTGTTGTGACTTCAAGACTCCCGGGGACCGAGGAGGAGGAGACTGTCAACGGGGCGAAGGTCCTGAGGCTTCCAAGCAGGTTCTTTTCAAGCTACAATCCTCCATTTGTCACGAGCAGCGGAATAGAGGAGACAATAGAAGCAATCGGCCCCGACATTGTGGATTACCACTACCGGTGGTCGGGAAGCTATAACAGGGCATTCTTCCGCTCGAAGAGCAGGAAGGTGATGACATTCCACAACCTCTACGGTGAAGGGACGGGTGTCCTGAGGCTGCTCAGCATACTCAACGACGCATCGTACGTGAGGAAACTGAAGCATGTGGATCATGTTCTGGCGGTTTCGGACTTTGTGAAAAAAGAGCTCGAGCAAAAAGGCCTGGAGCCGTCCATGCTCACCACATGCTACAACGGAATTGATATGCACAACTGCAGGACGTCGGATGAGCGATTTGCACTTTTTATCGGAAGGCTGGTCCCGACAAAAGGAGTGGCTCAGCTTGCACGTGCCGCGCTGAAGGCAGGAGTGCCATTGAAGGTGGCCGGCAGCGGACCGATGCTCGACTGGCTCAAGAAGAAGGAGCGAAACGGGAGGCTGGAGGTGCTCGGCCCTGTCAACGAGGAGGAGAAAGAGAAGCTTCTGTCCACATGCACGTTCATGGTCGTGCCGTCTCTTCACGAGGCATTTGGCCTTGTGGCGCTTGAAGCCATGGTCCATGGCAAACCTGTCATATCCTCGGATACAGGCGGGCTGCCGGAGGTCGTCGGAAAAGGGGGGACCATTGTCCCGGCACGGGACGTGGATGCTTTCGCCGCCTCAATGAAAACTTACTGGAATGACGAAAGCCTTGTTTCAGCCACTGGTGCCGTTGCAAGGAGCCAATCCGAGAAATTCTCATGGGACAGTTCAGTGAAAACAATCGAGTCGGTCTACAGCTCGGTCCTGGAATCGGAAAGGTAGAGGGAATAGCCGGGTATCCCTGTCTTTGCCCCCGTTGAAGGGTTGCTGATGTATGTCACCTTGACTGTAAATACGAGAGTCCTGCCGGCAACCGGCTGATTGAAATTGAGCGTCGCAGTTCCGTTGGAGTTCAGGCCCCATATGACGAAGTGCGAACCGGACGGGGCTTTTCCGCCCACTGCCTTGGCCATCGACGCTGCAATCTCGTTGTGCAGCTCAATGAAACCGGTCCCGTTGTCAGCGGCGCTGTTGAATGTAACGACTTTCACAGGGAATCCGCTCATGCCCGCGACCGTTGTCGAATTGAGAGTGTACGGGTATACTGTCATTCCTGCATTCGGCTGGTACTGGTATGTCGCGGTTCCATTCCCAGTACTGAGCACCTGCAGATTCCAGCCCCAGAAGGGATCCCTCACTACAAGCCCCATCTGCGGAGCCACGCCAAAGTCCGACTGGAAAGTTGCAGACAGCACAGTGTGAACCATGCTCACATTCTGGTAGAGTGGAATGTAACTCAGCAATGATGTGTTGAGAGGGCCGTATCCGTCTGCGGGTGACACTACAAGAGTCCTGGACTGGTTCACCGTCATGCCTATGATCCCCAAATCAAACCCCTTCACCACCTGGCCGCTTCCGACGTTTGTTATCTGCAGCGCCTTGTAGCCAGCGGCACCCCTCCATGTGAAACCGGGAGCCTTCGGATAAGAGGCATTATTCTGGGCTATCGACAGCACGGATGTGTCGAAAATAAGATGGTTGTTGTACTGTCCTGTGTAGTTGACATACACCGAATCCCCCGACTGGACAGTAAGGGGCGGGGTCGCCCTTGATGCAGTGTAGTACCCGTAGGCCGAGTAGCTCACGAGGCCTGCACCCACGAGAAGAAGCACCACTAAGACCGCTGTGGACATCGTGATTCTTGTCTTCTTCGCCCCTGCTTCCTGCATTGCAAACGGCTAAAATCATCCTGCTAATAAAGCTTCTTGACAATGTCTGCTCGTGAATGGCTTCGAACGGCTGGCAGAACATGCACTTTTCAGGGCACGTGCCCCATCTTTTATTATATGGACGGCATCTAAACAACGAAGTGAGTGTCCTTGACAAACGGTCACATGCACATTTCCGATGTCATCAGGTCGGGAAAGGAAGGTTCAGAATATTCCATCAGAGGATGGATTTACAGGACAAGGAGCAGCGGCTCCATCGTCTTCTCGGTAATCAGGGATCAAACGGGCATAATGCAGTGCACCGTCAAGAAATCAGACGTTCCTGCGGCTGAGTTCGATGCTGCGGGAAAGGCGCTGATAGAGTCCTCTGTCGAATGCACTGGCATTCTCAAGAAGGATGAAAGGGCCCCGGGGGGATTTGAACTCAGGGCGACGGGGTTCAGGGTCGTTGCATTTGCCGACCCGTTTCCCATAACCGCAAACCAGAGCGAGGCATTTCTGCTGGACAACAGGCATCTCTGGATCAGGTCAAGGGAGCAGACTGCGGTTATGAAGATCAAGGAGACCCTTCTCCAGGGTGCAAGGGAATGGTTCAGTGAAAGCGGATTCTTCGAGGTAACACCCCCCATACTCACCACGAACGCATGCGAGGGAGGGACGACCCTCTTTTCACTGAAGTACTTCGGCGAGGATGCATATCTCAGCCAGAGCGCACAGATGTACCTTGAGGCAACTGCCTTCAGCCTGGAGAAGGTGTTCGCCGTAACGCCCTCCTTCAGGGCGGAAAAGTCAAGGACACCCCGCCACCTCACAGAATACTGGCACATGGAGGCGGAGGAGGCCTGGGTTGACAACGAGGGCAACATGAAGATACAGGAGGATCTGATAAGCGCAATTGCCTCCGCCATAGCCGGAAGGAGAAAGGACGAACTCGAACTCCTCGGCAGGAAGGCGGAGGAGCTGAAGGTTATAGAGCCGCCATTCGAGCGGCTGACATACTCCAAGGCGATCGAGATCCTGAACGGCAAGGGGAAGGAGCTGGCATGGGGTGATGACCTGGGCACAGATGAGGAGCGCTTGCTTACCGAAGACTACCTGAAGCCTGTCTTCGTGACAAGCTACCCGAAGACGTTGAAGGCATTCTACATGAAGGACAATGAGGAGGACCCGAGGACATACAAGTGCGCAGATATGCTGGCCCCCGAGGGCTTCGGCGAGATAATAGGCGGAAGCGAGAGGGAAACAGACTACTCCAAGCTTGTCCGCAGGCTCGAGGAACAGAAAATACCCATGGAGCCTTACAGATGGTATCTGGACCTCAGGAAATTCGGTTCCGTGCCGCACTCCGGTTTTGGCATGGGTGTGGAAAGGGTGCTGCGCTGGATCTGCAGGCTTGAGCACATACGCGATGCAACGCCTTTTCCGAGGACACCCTCGAGGATATACCCGTAGTGCCTACTTCCCCAACTTGACAAACGGCGGCTTCACCGCCCTGCCATCTATCTCCCTACCCCTCACTGCAATGGTCACCCTGCCATCCGCTTTGGGCCAGGGGTTCATGTAACCCATCGCAACCGCTCTTCCGAGCACAGGCGAGTAGCCCCCGCTTGTGACGTGTCCCTGCCCACTTTCGCTCCTGACAATATCTCCATGCCTCGGTATGACCTTCCCTTCGGTCAGGAAACTGAAAAGCCTGGGATAGCCGCCCCCGCTCTTCTGCCTCGAGAGCGCCTCTTTCCCTATGAAGTCGTGGTTCCAGCTTATTATCCAGTTATACCCTGTTTCAAGGGTCGACTGTTTCCCGTCGAAGTCTGTTCCAGACAGCAGGTAGCATTTCTCAAGCCTGAGCGAATCCCTGGCACCGAGACCCACGGGATGGATTCCGAACTCCCTTCCCTTCTCCATTATCCCCCTCCATGTCTCCGCTCCCCTGTTCCTGTGCACAAAAAGCTCGAAACCGTCTTCCCCTGTATATCCTGTTCTGGAAATGTAGTATGAACCGCCTTCAAGCCTCTGCATGAAACTGCCTTTGCCGCTACCGGTGAACATCCCCCTGAAGCCTCCGAGCGAGGTGGCTTCAGGCGATATTTTCTCCATGACTCCCACGGCAGCCGGTCCCTGGAGAGCGAAGCAGCAGATGTCATCGCTGTAATCACTTATGCCGCAGTGCGCATTCTTCGTTACCCATGCAAGAACCTCGGACGTCTTCGATGCATTCGGAACAGTAAGGAACTCATCTCCCGATATGCGAGTGGCGATTGTGTCGTCGATTATCCTTCCGTCCTCGTTCAGGTGGTGCGTATAGGTGCAAACTCCCGGCTCAGTATCCTGCAGTGTGTTTGTCGAAAGCCTGTCAAGCTCCCTCGCTGCATGCTCGCCGGAAAAAAGCAGCTCGCCCATGTGCGATACGTCGAAAAGCCCCACCTTCTGCCGGACGGCCATGTGCTCCTCGATTATGGAGCCGTAGTGGAGAGGCATCTCCCAGCCCGCGAACTCCACCATGTGTCCGCCCAGCCGTAAGTGCTCTTCGTAAACAGGCGTCCTTTTCAGTGTGATATTCTGCATCTCCCAACCTTCATCTTGCCTTCTGCTTCTTGCTGCTGCTGAGCATGCGCTCAATCTGCTGCACCATTATGTCGGCTGGCACATCCAGCATTGTGATCATGTTGGTCATTCCAGCCACGCTGCCCTTCTTGGACCTTATGTCAAGCAGGCCAAGGCCGGCCAGCTCCTTCACGTGTGAATAGAACTGCGTGTGTGCCCTGGGCTTTGTGTCATGCTCCTCACACGCTATCCTGTAACTTTTTTCAACCTCTGATGTTTCAGTGTATGCCTTGTTCCTGAGCATCCTCGCGGTCGCCAGGAGTATGAGCATCTGATCCCTGTTCAGGCCGGCCACTCGTTCCTCCGTCACGAAGGCGTAGGTCGCCGCTTTTGCGGCCCTCACGTCCTCGGTGAATATCTTCTCCCCGGACCGCTCATTTGCGATCATGCCTGACTTTTCAAGCATCTCTATGGCGAATCTCGCATCGCCCCACTCACTTGCGATGTCGGCGATCATGTCAAGGACACCATCATCGTAGCTGCCGCTAACGAGAGCCAGGTCCGCCCTTGCCGAGATTATGTCAAAAAGCTGTTCCTTGGTGTACTTTCCGAATTCGATTATGTTTGTCCGCTTGAAGGTTGAAAGGGCCGACTTGTCAAGCAGGTCGAAAACGTGTCTCTGTGAAATAAGTATGAGGGACACCCTGTTCTTCAGTGTGTCAGACTCTTCGGGAAGCCTGCTCAGGAAGTATACGAGGTCGCTCGCACCGCTTTTGAAAAGCGCATCCACCTCGTCCAGAACGAATATGCAGTGCCCTCCCCTTTTCTCTATATGCTTCCTGAGCACTTTCCTGAGCTCCTGCGCCGAGAACCCCCTGTCAGGAAAATTCGGATCGAAGTAGTTTATCATCTTGAGAAGTGTGGACGCCTCGCTGTTCCTCTGCCTGCAGTTGACAATGGTCCATTCGATGCTCTTCCCTGCCTTCCTTGCGCTCATGGAAAGCTCGGCGCAGAAGCGCTTCGACGTGACCGTCTTTCCTGTTCCGATGCTCCCGACAATAAGTGCGTTCTGGCTGTAACCGCCCTGTGTGACGGGTTCGAACATTACCTCAAGCTTCCTCCACTGTTCCTCCCTGTGAAGAAGCTTCTCGGGAACGTAATCGAATGAAAGCTTTGTTATATCTCTGAATACGCCGCTCGACATGTGGGGTTCAGCCTAGGTTATCTGCGGCTTCTTTTATTATCTTTGCAATGGAACTGTCCCTGTACCGGGGTTTCCCTGTTGTTTCAGTCCGTGTGGGGCCAATCGGAATAGCTCTTCCTTTCAGATTCCATGCTGCGCTTTGCCATGACGAGGGATATGTCGTTGGAAACGCTCGAGAGCGTGTCCAGCTCTGCGGAAGTGAACGGGGGCGGGTTGTCCCTGTAGACCATCAGCACACCCAGCAGCTTCTCGTTCACTATCAGCGGCATTCCAAGCACGCTTTCAAACTTCTCCACATTCGTTCCCCTGATATGCACCGCATTGTTGTTGATTGCCGCATTTGCTATCAGCACGGGCAGCTTGTTCCTCACCACGCTTCCCACAATTCCCTGGTTTGAGTTCACCTCGTAACCCACCAGGTGTTCCGTGGACATGTTCTTGTAGTACTCTGCAGAAACCCTCATCTTCTGCGCTTCCGGCTCGTACTTCCAGAGCAGTCCCAGGTCTGCTCCGCACATGTCGACCAGTGTTGGCAGGACGCTGTCGAATATCTCATACTCCTTCTTTCCGTAGACGAGTGCATTCACGATGCTGTGTGTTATCTCGATATGCTTGAGCTTCTCGTTTATTCCCGAAAGCAGCCTCGTCTTGTCCAGTGCGGTTGAAACCATCCTTGATATCTTGCTGAAATTCTCAATATCCTCCGCACCGTACTTAGGCGCTCCTTCCGTGTTCACCACCGCGACAACCATTGAATCATGCTGCATGCCTGACCTTACAAGAAGCAGCTCGTTTGTCTCCAGGCCCTTGGACCATTCCTCCTCCAGCGCTGCGCGTTCTACTATCCTGGGGCTGTGCAGCTGTTCGTCGAACTGCAGTCCGATCGGGCCGCTGTTGTAAACGACATCGCCTTCCTCTATATCCTGTGATGTCGAATACAGTATTCTCTTGACATTGTGCACATCCGCCGTGATGAGCACGGACGAGGCATGGAAGAGATTCTTCACCTCTTCCGCAACAAGTTCAATCAGTTCGCTGAATGTCTTGGAGGAATACAGCCTGAGCTCCGCAGCCTGCAGCTTGTCAAAATCTGAAACAAGCCTCCTTCTCTCCTCCTTGGCCGTAGCCGCCCTTACTGTGGAAGAGGCAATGTTGGAAAGGAGTTCCAGCGTCCTTACATGCTCCGTCCCGTACCTGCCGTCCCTTGTGTTCATGACGGCAAGGAACCCCCTCTGCTTCACGTCTATCTTGATTGGAACGCCTGCAATCTGCCTGAATTTGAGAGTTTCGAGAGCATACTGCTCCCTGTCCGGATCGCTTGCATAGTCGTTCACAATTTCCGCTTCCAGAGTACGGAGTATCCTGCCGGTGACACCTTCTTTGTACCACTTCTTGACAAACTCCTCCGAGATCTCAAAGCCTTTTGTCAATCCTGAAATGAATTTCTCCTTTTCAACATCAAATATGGCCAGCGCCGAAAGATCTGAATTTGTCAGAAGCGATGCGGCCTCGACGATGGAGGACACAATTTTGTTGTCACCCTCCGCGAGCGACATCCTGGATATCACCTCTTCGACCTTCTTCAGCCTCCTTCTTTCCAGGGCGGACTCTTCTGCAAGGTCGATGCTTTCCATCCTTATGTTGGCAAGGGACGCCAGCCCGGAGAGCGCATCCTCCCTTGCCTTCGCAAGGAAATAATTGCTCTGTCCTGCAATTACGACAACGCCTTTCAGGTCGCCGTATGTTGACCTCACGGTCAGGGCATAGATTTGCCTGTCCGTTTCGCCGCCGGCAAGTTCCGAGAGCTTCTCGCCAAGCATATCCGGCTGAACATCATGAACGTACTTGGACACTTCAGTCGAAGCGGCAAGCATTATTGAAATTTCATCCGCACCCACCCTGAATGAGTCATTTGCAGGATCTACGAGTCTGAAATCCTCCCCTTCATTTACAAGACCGTACGCCCTGCCCCTGGTCATGCGCGATATGCCTTCAGTGAGTTTGGAGACAAGCCTGTTCAAGGTGTCTGCACTCCCTATCTCGAAAGAAGCCACGAGGAACGCGGAAGCACCGGCCTTGAGTCTCTGGATCTCCTCGCTCTGCATCCTGTTTTTTGCCCTGAGTACAAATCCCCTGACCAGTATTCCGAAAGAACGGCTGAGCCTCTCCCACATCTCCTTTTCCTGGCTCAGTCGTGGTTTTCTCGGCAGTTCGAAGGCAACGCTCAACAGGCTGTCATCGCCTTCCCTTACGGGAAATGCAATAAGACTCCCGTTTGCATCGTCATGCAAGAGTTGCTTTGTCTGCATGCTGTCCCGCATCAGCGCGACAAGAGTTTCCTCCTTCCCGCGCCTGGCATCTCCATCATTCTCCGAAGATGAGATGCATGCGACTTCGCCCGCAGGCAGGAGCCCGTAAGCCCGGATGAAGCCCTTTTCCTTCAGCCTTTCAAGGATCCTGCCGAGCACTGCGGTTGTCGTGATGACACCCGCTCTCGAAGCTTCACTCACTGTCTTGTCAATCTCCTCTATTGCAGTCAGCCAGGCAAATGACACTCCTGTCTCCATCTCAGTCAGGCCAAGGAGTGTATGGTAGAGAAGGCGTGTCCCATTCCTTACCTCGTCTCCGTCACTCCTTGACGCATCCATTTCATATATTGCAACAATGGGGCTGCCCCTTGAGGAATAGATCGGCGTAATTGTCCTGGATTTCATCATGTTGGTTGCCGGATCGAGCCGTAGTCCAGCAGTCGTCACTCCACTCTTCAGCGATTCCAGGATTTCAGCGAAGGCGTCGACTCTAATCGTCTCACCTTCCGAAACAATCAGTTCCGGCTTTCCTTCGTTCTCACAGTAAAGCTGTATTGATTCGAGGCCGAAAGAATCCCGGATGGCAGTCGTGAGAGCCGCGAGCCTGTCGACTGCAGATGCATTCAAGGTGAAACTCCTGACGACCTGTAGCAGTTTTTCGAATGTCTTTGCATTCATCCGGTTCTCATCAGCCGCCTGCGGCAGGAGGGCAATCACGGCGCCCTTCAGCATCCTGGAGAACCCGATGACCGATTCCCTGTCCTTTACTGGCCCAAGGATTGCAAGCACTCCGGCGGCAATGTTGTCATGGAAAAGCGGGAGTGCGAAAAGGTCATCAACTGAACCGATTTTAACATCGGACGTGGGAATCCTGTCCTCATTTGATGCTATGCACATGGACAGGTGCTCCCGCAGCGACGGGGATGAGAGACCCTCTCCCTCCGCTTCTTCCGGTACAGAAATTATTTTCCTGAACTCATTCCCGTCGAATGAGAAAAGAGCCACGCTCCTGCAGTCAAATGTGTCCCTGATGCTTCTCAACATCCGAACCAGAGGGGCATTTCCTGCGCCCGGGCCGCCTTCCAGCCGGACAATACGTTTGCCCGAGGCAATTCCGGATCGGAATGGCCTGACGTGGCCGGAACTCATACATCGGATTTTCCTTTGACACCATATATAAATTCCCGTACAATTACGGTTTTATGATTCTGTTCGGCAGGCGCACTACGGAATTTCCAGCATGTTGTAATTGGACATCCATCCGCTGGGTGATGGAAGGACAGGCAATTCTGTGCTCTCCGGCGTCATTAGCAGTGCACAATTGAAAAAGGAAAAATAGTAACCAGTTCTACCTTTCCATGTGAAAGCACTGGTTGCAGGTTATGAAGTCATGTTTGCCGGTCCACATATGGACATGACTCTGTCACCCGCAGATATTGCATCCCTTTCGTCTGTTTTCGATGAAGAGGGGCACGACGTCGGTCCCCGGAGGCTTTCATATCTTCTGGATGAGCGAATGGTAGCCAGAGCGGCAAGAATCCGAGAAACAGGCATGGAAACACCCCTCGACACACTTCTGGAGAACGTGCTTGACGATCTTGAGATAGACGCCCCTTCTCTTGTTCCAAGGCTTGTTGACTCGGTTGCTTCGAGGCGAATGGAACGGTTCAGGGCCGTAGACGGCTGCGTCGAGTTCATAAGCTCCCTCCGCGAATCAAAGGTGGCGGTCGGAATGGTGTGCAATGCGCCGATCGGCATTCCGCCGGAGCACATAAGGGAACTGATCGAAAGGTGCGGACTTGGCGGTCTTCTTGACGACATGCAGTTCTCGTCAGAAAACGGGGTAGTCAGACCGCATGCCCGCCCTTACAGGTACCTGATAAGCAACATGGACATCAGTCCCGGCGAGACATCCGTGCTTACAGGCATCCCGGGAGAGATGGAAGTGCTTCGCAAACTCGGATTTGAGAACATATTTTTCCCCGAACTCGGGGAGCTGCCCAATCCAGACGGGGCGGTAACGATTCATGAGCTTGCCGAAGTGTCCAGGTTTCTTTAGTCATTCCCATTCTATTGTTGCCGGCGGCTTGTTAGTTATGTCGTAAACAACTCTTGTCACCGAGGCTCCAAGCCTGTTTGTAATCCTGGTCGAGATGTTCTCCAGCAATTCGTGCGGCAGCACTGAGAATCTGGCAGTCATTGCGTCTTTCGATGCAACCGCCCTTACCACTATAGTTCTGCCATATGCCCTGACATCGCCCTGAACACCGACGCTCCTGACAGGAATGAGCGCAGCAAAGTACTGCCAGGGCAGTGAGCTGATAAGCTTCTCCTCAAAGGCCTTCTCTATTTCCTCCTCAACAATGGCGCAGGCCTCCCTTTCTATCTCCACGTCTCCTCTTGTGAGTTTCCCGAGAACACGGACTGCCAGACCAGGTCCAGGGAATGGCTGGCGCTCTGAGACGCTTATGCCGAGGTGCCTGGCAACCGCCCTTACCTCATCCTTGTACAAATCCCTGAGCGGTTCAACGAGCTTGAGCTTCATATCTGACGGGAGTCCGGCGACATTGTGGTGGGACTTTATCCTGTCCCTTAGCGCTCCGCCGCTTTCTATCCAGTCCGGTGCTATAGTCCCCTGCACCAGGTACTCGGCGCCGGTAGCTTCAGCTTCCTTTTCGAATACCTCGATGAATTTCCTTCCGATTATCGTCCTTTTCTGTTCCGCATCCTCCACTCCCTCAAGCGCCTCGAAGAAGATATCGGATGCGTTTACGATCTTGAAATTCAGATTCAGGCCGGAGAACATTGCATTCAGTTTTTCTGTCTCCCCCTTTCTCATGAAGCCCGTGTCAACATACACGGCAAGCAGCCTGCTTCCGATAGCCCTGCTGACTATCACCGCCGCAGTGGTGCTGTCCACTCCTCCGGAAAGTGCCACAATTGCCCTTCCAGTGACCCTGGATGAGGCATCGCTCACCTGTTCTTCAACGAACTTTTGAACGTCCATCTGCTGCCTCTCGCAATTGACATCATCGGTAGGAATGACTAAAACCTGTCGATGAACGGTGACGGCGCTTCAGGTCTTCATTATCGCCAGGAGGAACACAAGAACAGCTATGACGGCGCCTATGATTGCCGCAACTATGCTCAGGAACGCACCCCATATGACATCGGCGAGTCCTGGTGTAGTGTAGCTGTAGTAATTGGCGATGAATAGCCATGCAACTGCCACGATTATGCCGACGACAAGCAGCACTGCGCCCACGGCCCTGCTTTTGCCTGTACCAAAGTAGGATGTGAATGCGCCGGCGAGTATCATGAAAATACTGAATGTGAGGAGTAGAATTGTTACGAAGTTGCCCGCATTTTCAGTCGGTATTGCATTTCCCTGAGCGAGAAGTAGTATCCCTTGTAGCATCATTTACTTTCCAACCCTGAAATTCCCTCGATACTTAAAACTTTATCCCGGTCAGAGTCTTTGTGTCGATCACGCCTGGAATGGCCCTTACCTTGTCGACAACAACCTGGCCGAGAAGGTTGAAATCCTCAGCTTCAATCTTGGCTATGAGATCATACTCGCCAAAGAGGGGATGAAGTTCAACAATTTCCTTGACCTTCAAGAGCTCGTTGTAAACCTCATGCTCCTTCGCAGGCGCCGTACTTATCAGGACGAATCCTACAGCCATCAACTTCGCCTATCCCTATGTAACTGCCGTTATGTTCTTAATTATATCGTTGATAATCAATTCAGACGTCAAATGCATGCGCAAATGTCTGTACATGGCCGGGCGATGTCCAATGGTCCTGAACAGGCCGATGGAATGGATCGGTCAGCAGTCGCGACAACTGAAAGGTGAACAATAATATGACTCGTCTCGGCATCAATGCCTCCGAAAGCGGCCGTGCTGAAGCCGTAACAGTACATGATTACCCTTTCAATTCCGTCCCGCTTCTTGAAAAAGGCTCTGAATTCAACGGAACAGTGGGCCCGGAAAACATGCTGATATGGGGTGAAAACCTTGCTGCTATGCGCGCCCTCCCGGACAGTTGCATTCAGCTCATTTACGCCGACCCTCCATTCTTCACAAACAGGGAGTTCAGCCATCTCTATGGCGACAGCAGGGAGTCGATTTTCAGCGATGTCTGGTACGATGGTCTGGAGGGTTATATGTCATGGCTCAGGCCCAGGCTGGTGGAGATGAGACGCCTGCTGAAGGAAAGCGGAACGGTATATCTGCATCTTGACTGGCACGCATCACATTATGTCAAGGTCATGATGGATGGTATTTTCGGGTATGGCAACTTTCTCAATGAGGTGATATGGCATTACCGCGATCCGGCGGGGACTGTCAGGGACAGATTCAAGAAGAAGCATGACACAATACTGATTTACGCTAAGAGGGCGGGCAAGCACATTTTCAATCTCGACCAGGTGAGGATGAACTACAGCAAGGGCACAGTCGACCAGGGCAGGAAAGGAGTGATTTCTTTCGGCAGACCGACAAAACTGCACAGCATGGGAAAGGTTCCGGAAGACGTCTGGGAAATACCGATCATAAACAGCCAGGCCAGGGAACGCGTCGGATATCCCACACAGAAACCGCTGAGGCTCCTGCAGACCGTAGTCAAGGCATCCTCATCCGAAGGTGAAATGGTTGCAGACTTCTTCTGCGGGAGCGGCACGTCCGCCGTAGCTGCGTCGTCTCTCGGAAGAAACTGGATCGCTGTTGACAGCAACGAAGTCGCAATCAGGACAACAATGGGCAGGCTCTCCTCCATGTACGCCGATGGATGGGAGGATAACACGAGGCTGCTGAGTGTCGGCATTGCGGCAGGCGATGCCCTTTCTTCGAAGAGGAGCGGTTTTCCAGGCCTGGCGCTCAGGGCTCTTGGCATTGAGAAAGGCAATGCACCCGGGAAATCGCATTCCGGCAACTACAGGGAGTCAGTCCTGTCCATTCCGTCCCGGTCGGCTGACGGGCACACCTCGAAGTCAGGGCTCGCATTCAATTCAGATGGATCGAGTTATTTCATACCGGCAGAGGGTGCAAAGTCCCCGTTCTTCAGCCAAAGCAGGGGTGGACGATGCACCAGGTTTGCTATGCCTCCCGCCGCCTCCGTTGCGGTTGAGCGCTCCGGGAAAGGACACTCGATCACCCTTTCGGCGTTTTCTTCCGGAAGCGGCATTCTGTCGGCTGCAAGTATTGAGATCACATGCGTTCACGGTTCGGACATAAAATCAGAGTCGGGTGTTTTCGAACAGTTACGCGGTGGCGCCGTTTCATTCCACACTTTGATGAAGGGCAAATGCCTCATAACAGCAACAGTCAATGACACTGCAGGCGGCCAGTGCACCGTCACAAGGAACGTGGCCCTTTGACTTCAAAGGCCTGTCAGAGCTCTAAACTGCCTATGTGCATATGAGCTGAAGGGAAAGGCGGCCAGTCAACATTCAACGTGATGGGCCATAATTTTCCTTCCACCTTTTCTCGAGCTGCCTGTAGCCTGCAAGCGACCCGACTCCCCCCTTTCCTTCTATCGCTATGGATGCCATCGCGTTGCCAAATTCAACACACTTCACAATGTTGTATCCCTTTTCCATGGCTGCATAGTAACCGGCCCTGAACGCATCTCCTGCTCCAATCGTGTCGACATAGTTCTTTACCCTGCACGCCGGCACCCTTGTTACACCATCCTCCTGAAAAATGGCCGTGCCCCTGGATCCTTCTGTCTTGATCACGGTGCCGCAGCGTTTAGCCAATTGCTGCTCGCTGACTGTGCCGGTCAGCTTGAGTGCCATCTTCATTTCTATCTCGTTTGTGAAGAAAATGTTTGCACCATCGAGCAGCTTCCTGAACTTCACTGCATTGTACCTGTAGTTTATTTCCTGCCCCGGATCGAACGAGTAGCTTCTTTTGCCCACAGCCCTTATGTATCTGTCAGGGTCGCCGGTCGCAATGTGAATGACCGAGCCCTCGCTTATTGAATCCTCCCACAGTGGAAGATCCCTGGTGCTCGCCATGGCCCCCTGCTCTATAATGTAGGTCTGTTCGCCATCCGGTGTATCAAATATATGGCACCTTGGCGTCCTCTCGCCCTCAACCATGATGACATCGTGACAGTCCACCCCAGATTCAATGAGCAGTTTCCTGAAGCCGGCATTGAAATCACTTCCAACGTAGCATCCAATCGCAGTCTTCAGGCCAAGCGCGGAGGCGTGAAGCGCAATGTTTCCCGCCGTGCCGCCGAAAAGCTCCCTCACATTGCCCGTATTGATGGACTGCCCTCTGACTGGAAATTTGCTCAGTTCATACACAACATCCACATTGATGTGCCCGAGAACCACAAGGAAATTGCCCTTCCTGCGTCTTGAAGTGAGCCTCTTCCAGGCTGCTTTCATGTGCCTTCATTCCATGAAGCAAGGTAATTTTTCTGCTTCTCCGTGAGCTTGTCTATCTTCACACCGAGTGTCTTCAGCTTCATCGTTGCTATCTCTGTATCAAGCTTCCTGGGTAGGATATGCACTCCCGGCTTCAGCTTCGTCCGCTCGATAGCGAGGTATTCGGCGGCGAGCGCCTGCATTGTGAAGCTCATGTCCATGATCTCAGCTGGATGCCCCTGCCCTGCGGCCAGATTCACAAGCCTCCCGTCTGCAAGTATGTAGATGCGCTTCCCGTTTTCAAAATTGAACTCTTCGACGTATTCCCTGACTGTGTTCACCTTTGCCTTTGAACGCATCGTTTCAACGTCAATCTCAAGATTGAAGTGCCCCGCATTTGCCATCACACACCCGTCCTTAGCCTTCAGTGCGGTCTCGTACGTCACTATGTCCCTGTCCCCTGTGGCGGTCAGGACGAAATCAGCATTGGCAATTACATCGGCCATTTTTCCCACCGTGAAACCGTCCATTATGGCCTCTATCGCCTTTATCGGGTCCACCTCTGTAACTGTTACTACGCCACCCATTCCGCGTGCCTTGTTGGCTATCCCGCGGCCGCACCATCCGTATCCCGCGACCACAATGCTCTTTCCTGCAAGCAGCAGGTTGGTGGCGGCCATTATGCCGTCAAGCGCCGACTGTCCGGTGCCGTATCTGTTGTCGAAGAGATATTTCATGTATGAGTCATTGACAGCAACCACAGGAAAACGGAGCTTCCCGTCGGCTTCCATCGACCTCAGCCTGATAACGCCTGTTGTAGTTTCCTCGTTCCCTCCTATTACATGCGCTATGAGATCCTGCCTTTCAAGATGGAGCAGTGTTATGAGGTCGGCGCCGTCATCTATGACCATGTCTGGGCCCATCTCAAGTACGCTGCCCAGGTTCCTGTAGTATTCCTCCGAAGTCTCTCCCTTCCTGGCAAAGGTGGGGAGGCCGTAGACTGAGTTGAGGGCCTCGCTCACTGAATCATCGGTCGACAGTGGATTGCAGCTCGCAAGCCTCACCTGGGCCCCTGCATCCCTCAGCGCAAGTGCGAGGCAGGCGGTCTTCGCCTCCACATGCAGGGCCATGCCTATCTTCAGGCCCTTCAGCTTTCCTCTTTTCTTTATCTCTTCCGCAGCTATACCCAGGACCTTCATGTGGACCCTTGCCCACTCGATCCTCTTCCTTCCCTTCTCGGCCAATTCCTTGTTCATGAGAAACGCCCTACCGCACGGTTGCCTACTGTGTTCTTCAACGCCCTGCTGTAAATAAAATCATGCCTGCAGTCGCATGGCAGCAGGTGGGCGGTGTGAAGGTGCAGCCCTGATTCCATTATTCTGTGATGGTCGCGCCCTTCAGGAAATTTTCTGGAAAATCTCCGTGATCTCTCTCTCAAGTATGGAGGTGAACTCCTTCGTCACGTCTTCCTTGAGATCGCCCGGAATAAGTTCTATGCCAACCCTGGCTGCTATCTTCCCAAGGCGCATGAGGGCATATGTCTCCTTTATTCTGGCCTCGAAGAGGTCCTCCACCGCAATCCTGATCTGTTCCTTCAGTTTCGGGTCCCTGTCTATCCTGGAATAGACCTTCCTCTTGATCTCATCTTTCACTATGTCCTGCATCGCCTGAATGAAAAGGCCCTCGGTGTCAATCAGCCTGCCTGATTCCCTGGTGAGTTTTGAAATGATATCGTCGGGCAATTTACCACTACCGCAGCTAATTGGTCTACGATGTACTTCAGCCTTATCTTTTCTCCTCCGGAAAACAGGTGTTCGGTACCTCTGGCCGGACAGGCGGAGGCATTCAAACCCCGGGGGTAAGTTTAATTAACGGAGTGTGGAATGCAAAAACATACATGGGCGAAGAGGATTTCTCGGACCTGAAAATCTACGTAATCGACAACGGGGGCCAGTGGACACACCGCGAATATCGCGTCATTAGGGACCTCGGTGCCATCGTGCGCATTGTTCCGAATACAATCCCTGTAAACGAGATATCCGACGCGGACGGGCTGGTGCTCAGCGGCGGTTCACCGAGCGTGGGCCTCGAACCTGAAAAAATGGGCATTTCGTCTCAGTACCTTGACAAGATTGACAGGCCCGTCCTCGGAATCTGTGTCGGCCACCATTTCATCGCATATCACTTCGGCGGCACCACGGGCCGCGGCAGCAGTTCCGAATTCGGCAAGGCGGTTCTAAGTGTCTCGTCACCAGAAGGGATATTGAGCGGTCTGCCGGGAAAGTTCAGGGTGTGGGAGTCCCACCAGGACGAGGTTAGGCATGTCCCTCCGGGCTTCAAAGTCCTCGCTAGCACCGCCGACTGTTCCGTTGAGGCGATGATGTCGGAGAGCAGGCCGATCTTCAGCCTTCAGTTTCATCCAGAAGTGGACGAGACGGAACACGGTGTTGAAATCTTCAGGAATTTCCTACGGAAGGTGGCGGAATGGAAATCAAGAAGGAAGTAGCTGCCGCAATCGAGGCTACACTGAACAACAGAAGAAAGGACGAGACATTCGAAAGGGCCCTTGGCAAGTCAATAAGGAAGAGGCGCCTTTCCTTTTCCGATTACGTCGCCGCAATAAGCGAAATAAGAGAAAGGGCAAAGCGTGGCGGTGTATCCCTGGAGGAGGCAGCCGGCGAGATTGTTTCAGAGGAAGCCGGCAAGCAGGGCAATGACAAGAAGGACTAGAATCACGACTGCAAGTATCATCATGTATCCTGCAATCTTCCTGTCGCTTCCGAAGATTATGGGTATGGGCCCTATGAAAATGACACCCCCGACCCCTTTTCTCACCGCTGTCGCCGCTTCTCGCCTGTCTCCGGAGTAGGTGCTTTCCGGGCCGGCATGCTCTTCGGCGGTCCTGCCGAATGAAACTGCAAAAAGAATGAATGCGGCGAAGATGAGAAGCGCGGCAATGCCTGCAGCCAGGCCGCTCCCGTATACCACGGGTATGAAAAGGAGCAGGCCGAAATGAAGCTCGCCAAGGCCGACTCCGACCACAATGACCGCAGCAGCTGCCACAAGCATTGAAACGGCACCATACCAGTATGCGCTCCGCTTCATGGCTTCAGACCACTCCCTTCCACGGTTATGAATGTGCCTGTTTCATTCGGCGCAAATGGACTGAATGTTTCCACATTCTTCACCCAGTGCCACCTTTCTCCCTCAATCTGCAAGCGCTTTTTCCACGACCTCTCTGATCCTGTTCCAGTGCGACCCCTTCCAGTATACCCGGCCGCAGGATGAACACATGTAGAAACTTTCGTTCCTCTCCAGCACACCGTCCGGGACAATCGGACCCACTTCTTCCCTTTTCTTTATGCGAAGTGTTCCATTGCACCGGCTGCAGCGCATCCTTTCTTCCTCGAACCTGAGGTTGAACCTGTGGACCACCAGCTTCAGCTGCTCCACGGGCCTGATGTCATCGACATAGTATGCGCTTATCCCCCTCCTTTTGACAAGCTGCTTGTCGCGTGTCAATACAATCCTTTCCTCCGATTCGGCGATCCTTGCGATGTCGCTGTCATCACCCGATTTCACATACAGTGTGTCGCAGCCGAATATCCTGAGCCATCCGGCAAGCCTGCCTAGCATGTTGTCCGCTACGAACGCCGTTTCCCCTTCTGCCCTCTCACCAAGCCTTCCGGTCACTTCCGTGCCGTTTCTTCCTTCTCTCAAACGGATCTCCTTTCATATTCGGAGAGGATTCCCTCGCCGGCCCTTCTCACAGAAACAAGGCTGAACCTTGCGAAGTCGCTTTCTTCCTCGAACCCTTCTCCGTCAGCCAGTGTTGGCGCATCCCTGCCGCCTATGATCACGGGGGAAGTGTAGACAAGCAACCTGTCGACAAGTCCCAGCCTTGCAAGTTCGAAGATGATCTCGCCTCCGCCTTCAACAAGGACGGACCTTATCCCCTCCTTGTAGAGAAGGTTCATTGCCTTCGAAATATCAACCTTCCTTTCTCCGCACCTCAGCATGACCGCATTTCCGATATTCTTCCTGCAGGAAGATGCGGTGATAATGTATGTCCTTCTCCCCTTCAGGACCTTTGCATCCGCGGGCGTTCTGCCCCTTGAGTCAAAAACGATCTTTGCGCATTTGCCCCCCTTTCCTGCTCTCCTGCCGGTGAGTGAAGGGTCGTCTGCAAGTATTGTGCCTACGCCCACGGCAACGGCATCATGCTCCTCCCTGATTCCCATTACCCTTCCGATGTCTGTGGCGTCCGAGATTCCAATTCTTCGCCTGCGGACCGTGGATATTTTTCCGTCAATCGACGCAGCGCAATTGACCGTAACGGCTGGTCTGTCCAAGGGCACACCGTATAACCTGAAGAGCAGGTATCCATTTAATCATTCACACGGCTTTCATCGCCTGCAGTCTTGTGCGGCATTCGTGTTCTCGCCGGGCATCGTCAGACAATTGTCAGCTTTGCACGTAAGGCTTAAGTAAGAATGACAGTATAAGCGTAAACGGGATGCACGTGCGCTGTAGGCTACTTTCTTTACCGCAGGGTCGCGACTCAATATACATGTGGAAGCGGGGTGTCATCCTGTGATCACTGAAACAGCTCTTTTCTTTCAGTTCGGCATAATGATGCTTCTTGCCTTCATTGGCGCCGGGCTTGCCGCCAGGTTCGGCCAGTCGGTCATACTCGGCTACATTGCCGTCGGTGCTCTGATAGGTCCGTACATTAGCATAACGCTCTTCGGTTACACCTACAATGGACTGATTCAGAACACCGATACGGTCAGCTACTTTGCCAAGATGGGGCTCATACTACTCCTTTTCTTTGTCGGGCTAGAGTTTTCTGTGAGCAAGCTCAAGAAGACAAGGACTGCAGCAACCATACTGGCCATATTCAACTTCGGGATCGACATGTTTCTGGGCATACTCCTCGGCGTACTGATGAGGTGGCCCCTGGAGGATGCATTCTTTCTTGCAGCAATAATAGGGACGGGCTCATCCGCGGTTGCTGCAAAGACGCTAATGGAGATAGGGAAGCTCACTGCCCCTGAGACGGACTTCATCATAGGCATGAGCGTCGTGGAGGATTTCATCGCGATGCTTCTTCTGACTGTTGCCGGAGGCCTAACAATGACTGCCGGCAATGCGCCGGCCAGCCTCTGGGCCCTGCTTTCAGGCATCGGAATATTCTATATGTTCTTCCTGCTCCTCGCTGTCTTTGTCATACCCAGGGTGGTGAAGCATCTCGACGTCATACGCAGCGACGAAATGTTCATCCTCTTTGCACTTGGCATCGTGTTTATCTCCGCTGCCCTTGCGGATGCGCTCTATGTACAGTCGCTGATTGGTGCATTCTTCATAGGCATGGTATTCGCCGAAACAAGCATGACAGACCGGCTCAAGACCAAGCTCATGTCAATGCGTGATGCATTCGTGGCCATATTCTTCGTCTACTTCGGCATGATGATGAATCCGTCGGTGATTATCATGGTGCTACCGATGATTGCTTTCGCCGTTCCCCTGATGCTCCTTTCAGACATCATAATCACAACAAGCGTCGCAATGCTGATTGGTTTCCCCTCAAGGCACGCGTTCTTTGTGGGAAGCACTTCTGCTTTCAGGGGAGCGGAGTCAATGCTCTTTGCAAGCGTGGGCGGTAGCTCCCTGGGTGTTGCTTATGCCGAGCAGCTTTACGCCATAGCCGGCCCTTTCTCGCTTATCATGGACCTTGTCGCTCTTCCCGTTCTCAAGAACTCCTCGAAGCTCGTCGTGAAGCTCTCGAAATATGTCCCCGAGTACGTCAGATTCTGTTCCCTTCTCATCTCAAGAACGTTCTCGAAACTTGTGATGCCGCAGCCGCTGAAGATTTATGGCGATGCAAAGAGGTCCACACTTCCCCTTTGGTCATTCATCGTCTCGTGCGCCGTCGCAATCTTCCTGAGCTTCCCCTTCAAGATAATACCTATCGGCGTGGCGCTCGTCTCCGGATACTTGGCTGTGCGTGTCCTGAGAAAGGATCTCAATTCAGCCATCAGCCTGATCAACTATGCAAACATAGGGGTACCGAGCAGCAAGGGAATTCCGGAGATACTGGATCTTGTCATAAGGCTTGTATCAGGACTCATGATCACTACTGTCGCTGTAATAGCAGTGTCAGCTGTATACATCCCCGCATCACTGGTGCCGATAGCACTGTACGTCCTGCTGATGCTATATTCAATGAAGTCGAGCTACAATGCCCTTTCCAGATTCACTCCACTTTCTTCCCGCACAATTGGAAGCAGGGGATTGGCGCGCCAGCAGAGTGCAGGAAGCCTTGGCGTCGAAACTCCGACGGTCCCCTTCCACAACTCTGGATTCAGGCAGGGTATTTCTCTTGCGTCAAGGCACAGTGACAAAGCAGGAGTAGGCTACATCATGACAAAGCCCAAGGTCCAGAAGGCAAAAGAATTCCATGATGGCATTTACCCACCGCCGCTTAAGTGAACTCAGCCTTTGCACGTTCGGGATATTTCCGTCTGGCCCATGCCCCGAATCGTTTTCAGTTTCCAGCCGAAAAGAGCATCTGCCCGCCTTTTTCTTCCGTCCCTTCGCTGGCAGACTCGTTGTTTCTCCTCACCCAATCAAGAAGTCCGGCGAGGAGTGTCCTCAGTTCATGACCCTTCTCGGTAAGATTGTATTCGACCCTGGGAGGAGTTTCAGGATATACTCTCCTGACCAGAACACCTGCTTTTTCAAGCTCCCACAACCTGTCGGAAAGACAGGCTGCGCTGATGCCCTCAATCATTCTCTTCAATTCGTTGAATCTCAGGTTGTCCCTCAGTCCCATCGCATGTATCACAGGCATCGTCCATTTCTTGCTGATCTGGTTGAAAAACCCAGAAGCGAAGGCACACTCCTTGACCGCTCCCTGATCCATTTCCATCTGCGAACTCAAGTAAAATCACTTTATCTGGTATAAGTTTCGTATTTGGTATATAAATTGGAGTATTTGCCACACTATTTTACTTTGCGCATCAATCACTTTTCCATGGAAGGTGTAAGCGTGCGTCACGCCATTTCGACCGACGCAGCCCGGATCGCAGCGGTGCATATGGACTGCTGGCGCTCGACATACGGGGGCACAGTCGATCATGAAGGGCTGTCGGCCTTTTCCCTCGAGTCGATAGCCGCAAGGTGGAAGGAATGGATAGGAGAAAAGAAGACAAATGTGCTTGTGGCCGAGGTGGACAGGGAGAAAAGAATCGTGGGATACTGCCAGTCAGGGCCCACGAGGGACAGGGACCCGAGGTTCAG
This sequence comes from Thermoplasmata archaeon, assembly GCA_021811925.1. Lineage (GTDB taxonomy): Archaea > Thermoplasmatota > Thermoplasmata > Sysuiplasmatales > Sysuiplasmataceae > JAJZXY01. The sequence goes on from JAKAPY010000001.1 coordinate 27,897, forward strand.
TTCCGAGGTATACTCGCTTTACATCCTGAAGGAATGCCAGAGGAAAGGGATTGGAAGGGAACTTGTCAAGCTGACAGCGTCGCAGCTTCTCACCGACGGTTTCAATTCCGTCATGACATGGGTGCTGGCCGACAATCCTGCAAGGAAATTCTGCGAACACCTTGGCGGCACGGTGCTGGGAAGCAGGGCGGTGACAGTTGGAAGTTCGGATCTTGAGGAGATCAATTACGGATGGAGGGATCTGAAGGTTCTGTTCTGACCAGTGCACCTTCAGCTGCCGGCAAACTTCATTACTGCGGGGCTCGCAGACATCCTTTTCACAGCTTCCTCCACCTTCTCCATGGGCTGTGTAACCGCAAACCTGACGTAATTACTTCCGCGGAGGCCAAACGCGATTCCGGGGGTAGCCACTATTCCTGAATCAATCATGGCCCGGACCATGTCAGCGCCATTTCCCCTGACACGCAGCCAGAGGTAGAATGTGCCCCTGGGCATTCGTGCATCGAATCCCGCCCCGACCAGCCCGCCGACCAGGCGCTTCATTCTTCTCTCAAGCTCTTCCGCATTCCTGATCAGCTCCTGCGGCCTTTCCCTGCCAGTGTATTTCGCCAGGGCTGCAGAACCGGCGGCCTGGATGAATTTCGGAATTCCCGAGTCGATCTGCGACTTCACCTTCTTCAGCCCAGATATAAGGTGTGCGTCACCAGCAGCGAAGCCAATCCTGAAGCCGGTCATGTTGAATGTCTTGCTCAGTGAATGGAACTCAATTAAGCCTTCCCTGGAGTGTTTCGTCTGCAGCACCGAAGGAGGGGGGTTAACACCGAAGTATTGTTCGGAGTAGGCGTTGTCATAGCAGAGTATTGAACCTTCTGCGTGCGCCGAATCCACAAATCCGTTGACATCTTCCAGGCTGGCAAATGCAGCGGTCGGGTTGTTCGGGTAATTCAGGTAGACCACCTTCAGGCCACTGTGGAAGGGCAGTTTCGGAAGGAAATTCTCGTCCATCTCAAGCCTCACGGGCGTTCCATCCGACAGCAGGGCAGCTCCCTGAGAGTACACGGGATATCCCGGGTCAGGGACACCGACCTTTTCCCCCGGATCAACAAACGCACGGGCGAAGTTTGCCAGCCCCTCCTTGGAGCCTATCAGGGCGCATATCTCCCTGTCCGGATCGAGCTTGACTCCGAACCTGACATCATACCACTTTGCAACCGCTTCCCTGAAGTGCCGCTCGCCCTGGCTGGAGGAATACTGATGTGACCTCTCCTCATCCAGCGCCTTGATAAGCGCATATATGACAAACGAAGGAGGCCTGATATCTGGGTCGCCTATGCCAAGGGAGATGATATCCACGCCCTCCCTTCGCTTCTGCTCCTCCATCCTTTCGAGGTCTGCGAATATGTACGGCGGCAGATTCTCGACCCTGCTTGCAATCCTCACTGCGCATCCCTCATGACTGAGGGCGGAACAATCTGCCTTCTCACAAAATCGGTCATCGTCTCCCTCTCCCTGGTGAGGTATGCCTTTCCTCCGATTATGAATGCCTCTGCCGGCATTGTCCTTGTGTTGTAGTTGCTTGCCATGGAATATCCGTACGCTCCCACGTTCAGGAATGCAAGCAGGTCCCCCGGGGCGAGATCCGGCAGCTTCCTGTCCCTTCCCATTATGTCAGTGTTTTCACAAATCTGTCCGGTGACATTTGCGACAATCGTCTTCGCCTTATCCATCTTGCCCGCCGGCAGTATTTCGTGGTATGCCCCGTACAGCGCAGGCCTCAGCAGAGTGTTCATTCCTGCATCGCAGCCCACGAAATTCTTTCCCGCCTTCTTCACATGAGTGACAGACGCAAGAAGCACTCCCGCATCGCATACAATGTACCTTCCGGGCTCTATGAAAAGGGTGGGGTCACCCATTGTCCTGGTCGATGCTATCCTCTCCTCAAATTTCGCGACGACCATCTGGGCCACTTCGTCGATAGGCAGTTCACTCTCCTCCTCCTGGTAAGGCACACCGAAACCGCCGCCTATGTCAATGAATTCAAACTCTATTCCAAGTCCGGAGGAAATCCTTCCGGCTATGTCCATGAGCCTTTCGGTTATTGCCGGGAAATACTCAGGGTCGAGCACGTTCGAGCCGGACATCATATGCAATCCGAACCGCCTTATCCCCGCTCCCTTTGCTCTTCTGTAGGCCCTCATCGCCTCCTCCTCCATCATTCCGAACTTTGCGTCCGGACCGGCCGTGACGAGCCCCTCATACTTGCCCTTCCCCGTTCCCGGGTTGATCCTGAATGACACCACCCCGGGCTTTCCGAACCTGAGCAGCCTCTCAAGCAGTGGCCCGTCGTCCAGGTTTATGATGGCGCCGGAATCGTAGCCGTAGCTCAGCTCCTCGTCTGTGTTGTAATTGCCTGAATAAAGCATCCGGCTGCTTTCGAAGCCGGCCATCCTCGCAAGCATTATCTCAGCGGGACATGAGCAATCCGCTCCCGCACCCTCGCTTCTCAGTATGTTGAGGGTTGTGAGGTTGTTGTTGGACTTGACTGCAAAGTTCAGCCTGAAATTCTTTCTTCTCCTGTAGAAAGTGCTGTGGATTCGCCTGTAGTTTTCCCTAATCCTTCTTTCCGAGTAGACGTAGAGAGGGGTGCCAAATATCGAGGCGAGCTCTTCTGCAGCAATACCGTCAAAAAACATCTTACCTTTTCTGTTCTCAATACAGTCTGCAAATACCAACATAGGCAGCGCACCAGCCAGATTGCTTAAGCACTTATCAGGTCCGAGAGCGAATACAGGCCTTTCTCGTTCCTGTGTTCAGCCACCCATTCGACGGAGCGGACGATGCCGTCAACAAAGGCAAGGCTGCCCATCGTGGTATGCCTCAGTTCTATTTCCTCGTTTGGTGCCTCCGCCAGTATCCTGTGTTCCGAACCACCACCGTTACCCGCCCTTACGGAAAGGATCTCCAGTGCAGCCGCATTTCTTGCCCCCGGAGTAAGTTTTATCGCCAGACCGCCATAGCGCCCTGAAATCCTTGAGGCCAGGTCCTTGGCTGTTCCGCTTGGCGCGTCCTTCTTAGATGAGTTGTGCCTCTCCACTATCGAGAGGTCGAACAGATCAGGCAGCGGAAACACAAGCTCCACTATTCTTCTGAGAACAGCGATTCCCACCGAGAAATTGCTTTCAAGAACGACAGGTATTCTTTCTGCAGCCTTTCTGATTGACTGCAGCTGCGATTCACTGTGACCCGTGGCGGCAATGACGACCGGCGAGCCGGATGCCGCAGCACTGCCGATTATGGACGATGTGCCTTCCGGGCTGGAACAGTCTACAACCACCCTGCCCTCAAGTACACCTTCGAGGCTGTCCGCGTGAAGCAGGGGCACTTTCCCGTCCTGCAGGTCGGCCGTTCCGATCGGCGTGTCCCTCGACACTATGCCCGCGGCTACAGTCATGTTCCCGGGCAGGTTTCGTGCGACAGAAGATCCAAGCCTTCCCGCGAGGCCCACGACGACCAGCTCAGTTCTCTTCATAGCAGAGTCCCTCGAGAACTTCAGCGCTGTCCAGCCTTTGCCCGATGTCCACGTCGAAAGCATCCTCGACCGGTTTCAGCAGTTCAGGATTCTGCTCAAGCGTCTTTCTCGCAGTTTCGACAATCCTCATCAGGCCCGTCCTTGTCATTCTGCCCAGAGGCCTTCTGCATCCTCCCGACGGCATCCCGAAGAGGCTCATCACCGTCTTAACAGGCAGTGGATTCCTGAACCTCAGCAGCGTCTGGCCGTATCTACCCTGATGAGTGGTCTTGACCGTCACAAGATTGAACCATGGTGAGAGAACAAGTGCAAGATTCTCAGCCCTTTCCCTGTCCCCGGACCTTATTGCGCTGACCATCCCGGAGACATGTTTCGGGAAAACGTTTGACATGACTGAAATGACACCGTTGGCAGAAATCTCCCTGTCCGTCATGACTCCGTGGGTCAATGAATCGTCCCCCGACATTATGGAATAGCCTTCCCCGCAGAGCCTCCTTGTGAGCTTCATGTTTTCAACGTCTCCGGTGGCTTCTTTCACCGTGTCCACCTGGGCATATTCGTCGTGCAGGATGGCGAGATCCTGCGGAAGAAGGTGCGTCCCTGTCCTACCTGGAATCACATAGGGCACCAGGTTTGTCCCCGGAACCGCCCTGGCAATCGGTTCGATGTATTCCTTTCTGATTTCCATTGAACTCGGGCCGTTGTAGTATGGTTCAACAAGTAGTATCGAACTGTAGCCGAGCTCCGAGGCAAGCTTGCTCGCCTCAAGCGCTTCATCGAAATTGTTCTTGCCGCAGCTTGCCATCGCGCCAACATGGCCATTGCATACATCTCGGAAGGCGGGAAGCAGTTTCACATACTCTTCGTGGCTGAGGGCGGGCGTCTCTCCTGTGGTGCCTGCAACAAGCAGGCCGTCAATTCCATTCTCAATCTGGTAGCTGACCAGCCTTTCCATTCCTTCGGCATCCACCGAACCGTCCTTGCTGAATGGGGTGATCATTGCAGTATAAGTCCCGGCGAGCATCGTATCGGCCCGTGTAGAAAGACCGCATATATAAATGGTTGCTATTTCGATACTCGAATTACGAAATTCGTTATGATGTCCGTAACCGAACCCGGTCACTCGTCCCGCTGTCCGGCCGAAAGCGCATGCAGACACACTGGACAAATGCAGTCATCGGCCATTGTGGACAATCTCTCAAGCGATTCCACCGGCACCTTCACGGATGAGCACCAGCACTTCCCGGCTGAAAGAAGGCCCTCGCACCTGAACTCCGAACCGCAGAGCCCGCATCTGAGATTTCTTGCCAATGGTATGGAAATGCACGCCGCCATATTCAGCCTGTTGCCTGCGCGCTGCCACTCCCTTCATGCAGCCCTGTCTCTCATTTTTTCGAAGAACCTGAGGGAAGCGGGGTTTGAGACAGAGCCAAGGTTGACAACCTTCTCAACAGGCTGGCCGGAGAGAATTCTTTTCACGGGCACTTCCAGTTTCTTCCCGTTGAGCGTCCTTGGAACCTCCGCTATCTGTATTATCTCGTCAGGCACATGCCGTGGAGAAAGCTCTTTTCTTATCCTATCCCTGATTTTTTTCTTCAGCGCTTCATCCAGCATCATTCCGGCGCGAAGCACGACGAAAAGGGGGAGGAAATACTCACCATCCTCCTTCTCAAGTCCGATGGCGAGGCTGTCCTGGATTTCGGGCATGGCCTCCACACATCCGTATACTTCGCTTGTCCCTATCCTGACTCCGTGTCTCTTCAGCGTGGAATCCGATCTGCCGTATATCACAGCACCGCCGGCAGGGCTGATCTTTACCCAGTCCCCGTGCCTCCAGACGCCTTCATACATGCTGAAATAGCTGTCCAGGTAGCGCTCGTCATTCCTGTCGTTCCAGAAGAAGACGGGCATGGACGGGAGCGGTTTTGTAATCACAAGCTCGCCCACCTGGTCGACGAGCGGCTGGCCATCATCGCCGTATGACTCAACGCTCGCCCCCAGGCCCCTGCACTGCAATTCTCCAGCCCTCACCGGCAGAAGAGGGCAGCCGAGAAGGAACGCCGTGCACACATCCGTCCCGCCGCTTACGCTTGTTACCCACATATCGGCGCCGACGTTCTCATATATCCACTGAAATCCGGACGGGGACAGCGGGCTGCCAGTGTAAGATACAGACCTGAGAGGAGAGAGGTCAAACTCCCTGCGCGGGACTATGTGCTCCTTCATGCACGCCCCTATAAACGAAGCACTTGTCCCGAATACCGTCATGCGTGTTTCTTCCGCCAGTTTCCAAAGTACACCGATATCGGGATAGGCTGCACTTCCGTCGTAGAGTATGCTCGTTGAGCCGGCGAGCATGGCACTGACAAGCACATTCCACATCATCCAGCTTGTTGTTGTGAACCAGAAGAACCTGTCACCTTCCTTCAGGTCAGTGTGCAGGATCATCATTTTCAGATGCTCCAGAAGTATTCCACCGTGCCCGTGGACTATTGGCTTGGGCAGACCGGTCGTTCCCGAAGAATACAGTATCCAGAGGGGGTGTTCGAAGGGGACACGTTCAAACAGCATATCATGGCTGCCTGATGTGCAATCATCCCAGGAAACGGATGAATCCATCTTCGCATTGCGATCGAGGTAGGGAACGAGAACGAGTCGCCTTATGCTCTTTATCGACGACACAACCTCTGAAATCGTGTCCCTCCTGTCGTAGTCCCTGCCCCCGTATGTGTAGCCGTCGACCGCTATCAGGAGTTTCGGCTCTATCTGTTCGAATCTGTCGATAACACTCCTGCTCCCAAGATCAGGAGAGCATCCAGACCACACAGCTCCAAGGCTGGCGGCAGCCAGAAATGATATCACAGCCGCAGGGATATTTGGCAGGTAGCCTGCAACCCTGTCCCCCTTTCCGATCCCGATTGATTTCATGAAATGTGCCATGGCAGCGACCCTTTGCCTGAGCTCATCCCACGAGACTTCCGCGGTGCCTCCTCGTTCCCCTTTCGCTATCATTGCGGGCCGCTGCTTGCTCTCTCTCCTGAAGAGATTCTCGGCATAGTTCAGCGTGATGCCTTTGAACCACCCCCTGGGGGGCATGTTTCTGGAAGCAAGCACTTCCGAAACAATGCCCGAATGAACAACATCCGCATATTCCATCAGATAAAGCCAGAAGTCTTCCAGCCGCAGTGTTGACCATTCCCAGAGAGAACCGTAGTCCGGAAAGTGAAGGTTCTTTTTTTCAGACAGCCAATCCATGAATGCCTTCATGTTCGAACTGCCGGTGAAACGATCATCCGGGCTCCAGAGAAGCGTTCCTTCCTCGACTGCGGGCATGCCCTTTTCGGACATCCTCCAAAATATAGGGAGATCTTTAGTTAAGCTTTGCCCGCGGAACCACCAGAAGGTGGCAGCCTTCTGTCCGGCCGCGGGCCAGGCACCAGCGGTCTTGGCATGAGGGGCTCGGGCCCGGGGGTTGAAGGGCTGAAGTCTCCAGGGCCCTCCAAAATTGTCATTGCCACAATATCACTCCTCCTTCGCCTGGCTTGGAACTGCATTCAATTCAAGGTACCTGCCGCCCCTGAGTATGCCGAGCGTCACTTCCTTTCCGACTGCATCCTCTGCCAGAAGGTTGGAGAATCCATATTCTCGTGATGCGTTCCTGCCGCCGACTGTCAGCAGAATATCCCCCGGTATTAGGCCGGCCTCCTCTGCCGGGCTGCCTTTCTCCACCGACATTATAAGCAGGCCGTTTCTGCCCTGCTTCATGCTTTCGGGAAGCCTGACATAGCTCAGGCCGACTCCAAGATACGGCCTGCCCGGCGTCTTGCCTGCCAGGATGCCCTCAACCCTGCGTTCTATCCTGTTGACCGGGACTGCAATTCCTCTTGAGGAGAAAAGAGCAACATTCATGCCGACAATCTGGCCGGAAGCGTTTACGAGCGGACCACCGGAGTAACCAGGACCAACCCTGGCGTCGGTGACAATTGCCTCGTCAAGCGAAAAGTTCCACCAGCCTCCCACTCTTTTCCTGACGCCCGTTATTATGCCGGACGTTGCTCCGACTCCGCCATCGTACGGGTTTGCCAGCGCCAGCACAAACTGCCCAACCCGCAGGCGGTCCGAATCTCCCCTCCTGATAGGATTGAGGGGTTCCGAGCACTCTATCAGCGCTATGTCAGAAGCGGTGTCGTGCCCTTTCACAATGCCCGAGAACTGCCTTCCTTCGACAGATATGTCGACTTCGTCATAATCCTCGACAACGTGGTACGCCGTGACCGCATGTCTTTCGTCCCATGCAATTCCTGTCCCTGCATTTCCCGGTCCGCGCACAGAGAGGACTGACGGGCTTGCTTCCACCGCAACTCTTTCTATTTCATCCGAAAAGGTCTGTAGAGTAAACAATGTCTCGCTGCTCACTTGTTTTCACCGCAGAGGGATAGGCGGTGTGGATACTTGTTGACGGAGATTCGGCTAATGCAATCACGTCAATTCTCGAAAACGCCCGGGCCGCCGGAATGATAGTTTTGCAGCCTGTGATGTCCCTGATCGTATAGCCTGGAGATGTAGCCGACAAGCTGGTGGGAAGCTGCCACGGCCTCCGATAGGCCCTCGCCATCCAGTATCCTGCCCTCTATTACCAGTTCCTGCTGGTTGAAAATGGCATCCACCTGGATCCTGCCGCCTTCTGTTATCCATTTCAGCGTCGTCCCATTACCATCCTCTGAGTAGCCAAGCCATCTCAGGGGGCCAAACCATCGGCCCATGAGGCCGGACACCACTCGCCCGTTCTGATAGTCCGGGAGCAGTGTACGGAGGAGAACGATCCCCGTCCTGTGCTGGCCAATCTGCCTCGCGCCCGACAGGTCCCGGCCACGTTCTGTAACAATGTAGCCGTGCTCAGTCTTGGTAAGTACACCCTGCTCCTCCAGCCTGGCAAGTATTCTGGACAGTGTTTCGGAATGTGTTCCGAGTTTTCTCTTCAAACCTTCGAATGTGAAACCGTGCAGATCCTCCTCTCCTATGACGCGCATCACTGAGGAATCCCTGTCGGCAGGAGCATATGAGCCCTCTGCCTTCCCTTCGTCATGGAAAGGCTCCATTGTCAATCCTTACTCTCAACATATTACAACAATCGGGGATAAAACCCTTGCCAAACAACATTGCTGTCCCAGACAGAATATAAATCGGACGGACTTGTTTCTGATTTGATGAAGGAGTTTACGCTCTTTGGGCCATCGGAAGTGCACAGTGTAATCAAGGGTGGTTTCTGCATTTCGGTCTTTGCAGTGATAAGCAAGGGACAGCGCTACCTTCTTGTCAGGCCCGCCAGCCATCCCAAATGGAAGGAGGAATGGGCTCCCAACTGGCGCATATACTCTGAAGATGGAGTCAGGAACGAGCTGGAAAAGTGGCGTTTTCCAAGTTCATACATAATGGAAGGGGAGCACCCTGATTCGACACTCGAAAGAATACTGAAGGACCAGCTCGGGATTGAGCGATATTCGGCCGGTGCAACTTCCCTTCTCAACTTCTACGAGCCGAGCCGCAGATATCCTGGTCAGCATCACTGGGACTACTGTTTCGTCTACCATGTCCAGTCGGAGGAAATGCCTCCATCATCTCCCTGGCTTGCGGAAGCAAGGTACTTTCCCGCTCATGAGATTGGTACGGTCGCCTTTGGCAGCGCCCAGGGTGCGATAGCGGCAACTCTCCAGTCTGCATGAGACATATGCGCATCGTTGGCCTTGAGGCGAATCGTTTTCCAACCGCAGAACTGCAGTGATCGGCAATACTGTGCGCAACTGTCCGCAATGACCAGGCAGCCGTTGCATTGTTTAGGCATACTGTTTTATCCATGGTTTTGATAATTTGCCATGATGAAATTCGGCATACTTGGTCTAGGAAATCATGCGAAAAGCAGAGTGATGCCCGCAATCGCCAAGGCGGGGCATGAGATTAGCGCGATTTACAGCAGGAAAATAGAGAAGGCAAGGGAAGAAGGCTCGAAGTATTCCTCCAGGGCGTACGACAGCCTGGAAGGGTTCATGAAGTCGGGAATAGATGCGGTGTACATTGCTTCTCCCAACTTCCTGCACTATGAGCAGGCCAAGCAATCCCTTCTGAACGGCAAGCATGTACTGCTTGAGAAGCAGATGACTCTTCGCAACGACCATGCATCAGAGCTTGTCAGGCTTGCAGCCGATAAGGGACTGGCCCTTGCGGTTGGTTTCCACCTGCGTTTTCATCCGGCCATCGGGCAGGTCAGGAAGATGATTCAGGATGGAAGGCTGGGTGAGTTGACATACATTTCCGGCATGTGGGCCGGCTACTCATCCAGAAACTACGACAATCCAGACAACAAGTGGTGGATGGAAGACGATCAGGCCGGCGGCGGTTCGGTCATGGGGACGGGCGTGCATGTCATGGACACAATCAATTACATTGCAGGTGAAGCACCGCAGTCAGTGAGCTGTTTCAAGATCCCGCGCGGAGCTGTAATCGATACCACCGAACAGGTGGGCATACAGTATCCCTCGGTGGTGGCAAGCGCTGTCTCATCACGCAGAATAAGAAACTCGGAGAACAGTCTCGTTGTCTGCGGGACAGGCGGGACGGTCACCGTCAGGGGCATGTTCTCGACCGATGTCAATTCAAAGCTCCTGCTCGGCGCCGAGCCGATTGAGCAATACAGCGGTCTGAACATGTATGAGGAGGAAGTGAAGGCTTTCAATGACATGGCCCGGGGACACAGCAGTGTTATAGCCACGGGCTCCGACGGGGAACTTGTAGTCAGAATGGTCAATGCCGCCTCTGCCGCCGAGAAGGAAGGAAGAAGCGTGAAACTGTAGTCCTCCCGGCTGCAGCATGAAAGCATGCAGGTGCATCCGGGCAGGGATGCTCAGACGTTGTATATCCTGTGATAGGGTCTTCCCGTCAGCATGTGCGAGCCACCCGACTTTGCACCGCTGAACTCCCTGGACTTGATGAACGATTCAAAGGAATCCCTGTCCTTCCATTCGGAGTAAATGAGATAGCTGCCAGTTTTGTCGACTCTCTTGTAAAGGAGAGCGGACACAAAACCGTTCATCTTCTTTATTTCGTCTACGACGACCTCAAAGAATTTTTCGAAATCGCTTTCTCTGCCGGGAACAACGTCATAATACAAACCGACCGTAAGCATGGATTCGCCGTTTGATTGAAGACGGAACTTGTATTTTAGCAGGCGTGATCCATCAAGCGCTGTAAATGCGGTCAGCCAAGTGTCAAGCATAATGACACCAGGTCGGCGGGGATGGCGCTGTTTTCGAACGGGAGAATCGGATGCAGATCCCAAGGCTCACGGGAGGGCCAAGGCTCTGCTCTGTCCGCTTCACCTGTCCGTGGCAAAAGATACGTTTGAATAAGTGAAGCTTTTAGAGCCAGATTGTTCTGGAACAGAAGTGATGCCTGTGGACGGAAATGCTAAGGAAGGTTCATTTGTCCAGTTTGCGGTATTCAAGCTTGATTCGAATTGGCAGGCGCTTGGCCTGGACGAGAGGAGAAAAGGAGTGGCTGCCTTTCTTGATTCCCTTGGTGGAAGGAGTGTTTACACGCACATCTACCTGCTCTCGGGCCTGAAGGCGTCGTCCGACATACTTCTGTGGAAGATAGCGAAGAATGCAGAAGACCTCCAGGACAGTCACATCGCAATGAAGCGGACAGTTTTCGGCTCGCACCTTTCAGACGTGGCGATATACACCGGTGTCACAAAGCCCTCCACTTATACAAGGACCGAGAGCGAGCTGGAATTCCTTGCCTCTGCAGAGAAGAGGAAGAAATACATCTCATTTTACCCGTTCACGAAAACGGTTGAATGGTATCTCCTGGCATATGAGAAGAGGAGGAAGATAATGTCAGACCACATCGCTATCGGCAAAAAGTTTCCAGAAGTGTCACAGGTGCTGCTTTACTCCTTCGGTGCCGACGACCAGGAATTTGTCGTTGCCTACGAGATGGACGACATGAAGCAATACATAGACTGTGTCATGGCGCTCAGGGAGAGCGAAAGCAGGCTTTACACTAAAGTCGACACACCCGTATTCACTGGTGTAAGAAAGAAGCCGGAGGAGCTTCTCTCTCTGTTTGGTGGTATCAACGAATGACAGGCTTCTGAAGGCTTGCCGCCTTGAGCGGACCGATGTCCGGCCGGTCTGGTTCATGAGACAGGCGGGCAGATACATGAAGGACTACAGGGAAATAAGAAAGAAGCATGAAATGCTCGAAATATGCAGGACTCCGGAACTCTCAGCCACGGTCGCAGCAATGCCTGTAGAGAGTTTCGGCGTTGACGCTGCGATTCTCTTTTCAGACATAATGATACCGCTGCTTGAGATGGGAGTCGGCCTGCAGATAGTGGAAGACGTGGGTCCTGTCCTTGACCGCCCTGTTCGCTCGATAGAGGACGTGAGGGCACTGGAGAAGCTGGAACCCGGCAGTGTGTCCTATGTGGCAGAATCAATCAGACTGACCAGGAAAGCGCTGAATGACAGCGTCCCCGTCATTGGTTTCTCTGGCGCGCCGTTCACTCTGGCAAGCTACCTGATCGAGGGAAGGGGCTCCAGTAACTACCTGAATGTAAAGTCAATGATGTACACAAGACCGGACGCATGGCGCCTGCTCATGGAGAAGCTCTCCAGGGCGGTGACGGACTACCTGATGGAACAGGCCAGGGCCGGCTGTAAGGTTGTTCAGTTGTTCGACAGCTGGGCAGGAGCACTTTCGGCAGAAGACTACAGTGCCTACGTGCTGCCATACATGTGTGAAATAGCTGAAAGGCTCGCCGCCGCAGGCCTGACTGTCATAAACTTCTCAACGGGCAACAGCGCGCTTCTACCGCTGATGAAGTGCAGGGGTGTTGGTGTGATATCAGTGGACTGGAAGGTCAACCTGGATGATGCGTGGCGCATGATTGGCTATGATGTCGCAGTCCAGGGGAATCTTGATCCTGCTGTGATGCTTGCCGACAGGGACTTCATGGTCGGCCGGGCAAAGGCAATACTCGGGCGGACTTCAGGGAGGAACGGGCACATCTTCAATCTCGGACACGGAATGCTGAAGGATACACCCGAGGAGAACGTGAAAGCGCTTGTGGAATTTGTCCACGGCTGGGAGTGGGACAAATGAAGGCCGTGCTTCTGACGGCATACGGATCTCCTTCGGGCATTGATGACGTTGAACGCTACTACACAAAGATACTGGGAGGAAGGAAGCCGCCCGCGGCGCTCCTGGAGGAACTCAGGTCGAGGTATGCTGCGATTGGAGGCATTTCCCCCCTTACGGAAATCACAAGCAGGCAGGTCAGGTCCCTCCAGGCCATGCTCTTTTCTCTTGGCAGCAACATTGCCGTCCGCGTGGGCATGAAATACTCCCACCCGTTCATCGACGAAGTCGTCTCGAGTATGAATGAGGAGGGTGTCACGAGCATGCTCCTGCTGCCTCTCACACCTTTCAACTCGTCCGTCGGCGCCGAGAGTTACCTGAAGATCGCCCTCGAAGCAGTCGGCACCGCGGGGCACAGGGTGACAATATCGTCACCCGGGCCGTGGCATTTGAACGACCATTTTGTCGAATGCTGGGAAAAACTCATTAACACCGAGCTGCGCGGGAATGAGCATGTAATCTTCACCGCCCACAGCATACCGAAGAAGTACATAGATGCCGGCGAACCCTACATGGAGCAGCTCGAGGAACTTGCCTCCCTGCTTGGGAGGAAGCTGGGGATTGCCGACTCAGAACTTGCATTCCAGAGCGCTGGAAGGACGAGCGAGGAATGGATCGGCCCGTCACTGAGTGAGAGGATTGCAGCGCTTGGAAGGGATGGTCATTCGGAAGCGCTCATTGTTCCAATAGGCTTTGTTTCCGAGCACCTTGAGGTTCTCTACGACATAGACATAGAGGCGAAGGAAGCTGCATCAAGGGCTGGCATGTCTGTCAGGAGGACAGCGCTGCCAGACGATCATCCGCTCTTTATCAGGGCTCTTGCCGATGTGTGCCTTGCCTCACGCTGAATCTGCCCGTCAACTGCCCGCAGAACAGTAGGCCGCTGCCGAATCTACAGCCCTTTTCGCATCTGCCACGCATGAAGATATGCCGACCCCGGAAAACGCGGCTCCCGCCATGAACAGGCCAGGTGGACACAGTGAGTGTATTTTTGCCACCAGTTCCATGTGGCCCACACCGTACCGGGGAAGCGCATTTTGCCATCTTGTCACGATGAATTGCAGCGGCTTACCGTTGATTTTCACAATTGCACCCAGCTCCCGATGCAGTTCGGCTGCAAGCTCCTCATCGCCCAAATCCATCCAACTCACACTGTCTGGTGTTCCGACAAAGCATCTGACAAGGTAAAGGTCCTCGGATTCTGCGCTGGACCATTTCGAAGAGAGCCAGGTGCAACCTGTCATAAGGAGACCCTCCTTCTCGGGAACCAGGAAACCACTCCCTTCCACCGGCGGTTTGAAATCTGCCGGCCCGTAGCCAAAAACGACATTGGCGACCGAAGTATAGGGGATTTCGGCGAGCGCCGATGAGAGCGCCGCTTCACTCTTGAGAACCGGGGCCGCAGAGTGAGCAGGGAGGCATGCTATGACGGCGTCCGACTCAATTTCCAGCCCTTCTCCAGTGATATGCCAGCGCCCTTCCCTCCTGGACAGTTCCCTGACCTCAACACCCGTTTTCTTCTGCACGTTCCCTGTTGCAGCATTGAGCTTGTCTGTCAGCTCCGCTACCCCGCCTTTGAAGGAGAAGAAGGGCATTGACTGTGCCACTGATGCACGGGCGCGAGATGCTCTGAGAATGCTCCTGCTGTTCTTGGCCAAAGAGAACACTCCAGGCATCAGCTCCCTGGCACTGAGGTAGCTTGAATTGCATGACATCAGTCCGCCTATGAGCGGGTCGACAAGCGTTGTCTTGAACTCTCGCCCGAACCTGCTCTCGGCCAGCTTTCCTATTGAGATGTCTTCGGCTACCTCGGTTCTAGGCAGCACAAGATCCATCGCTGTCCGGGCTATTCCCTGAAAGGAGAGCACATGCGTACGCCATAATGGGAGAAGTCCATGTGAAGGATAGCCGCCGAACACGCCTTCAGGGATGGGTCTCAGCCTGTTCCTTGTCCACAGGTATGATTTGCTGGTCTTGGGCCTGATAATGTTCTGCTCAAGTCCGAGGTCACTGCACAGTCCTGTGATGACGCTGTTTCTTGCCACAATGCTGTCCGGTCCCGCTTCCGCGACTGCATTTCCAATCCTGTTGGTGAGCAGTTTTCCCCCAAGCCTTTCCGATGATTCCACCAGAGAGATGGAGGCGCCGGGCACCGATTGCTGGATGAAGTAGGCAGCGGCAAGTCCTGTTACCCCGCCGCCGATAACAGTGATGGCCTTCATCAAATCCCTTGTTTCTTTGGACGGGACATGCTACATTGACTGACTATTTACAACTTCCAGCCGATTCACTCCTCCTGTGTGGCCGCGGGCACTATCAAGCTTAATTATGTGTCATGAATAACTTCAAGCCAAACAGAAAGACAGTGCGAAGGTAGTTCATATGGCTTTTCCGACGACCAGGCTGCGAAGGCTCAGGACGAACGAAAAAATCAGGGATATGCTGACTGAAACAAGGATCCATCCCTCCCGGCTTGTTTATCCCATGTTCGTGGACGAACGGCTGAATGGGAAAAAGGAGCTTGAGCTTATGCCCGGCCAGTTCACATATGCAGCAGGCGAAGTCGGTGAAGTTGCTTCACTGCTTGAGGAGAAGGGAATTAACGCAGTCCTTCTCTTTGGCGTTCCGCGAAAGAAGGACGCGGGTGGCACGCAGGCATTTTCCAGGCAGGGAATTGTTCAGAAGGCAATCAGGGAGATAAGGAGCCACAGCTCCATACTCATCGCTTCCGATCTCTGCCTGTGTGAGTACACTTCAAACGGCCAGTGCGGTATTGTGAAGTCTGGGAGTGTTGACAATGACACAACACTCGAGACATATTCGAAGATAGCACTTTCCCACGCGGAGGCAGGTGCTGACATCATCGCGCCAAGCGGCATGATGGATGGCCAGGTCGCAGCAATAAGAAGAACTCTTGACGGCAACGGCTACGGCGAAAGGGCAGTCATGGCCTATGCCTCCAAAAGTGCATCTTCCTTCTACGGCCCGTTCAGGGAAGCTGCAGAAAGCGCGCCATCGGATGGCGACAGAAAGGGATACCAGATCAATTATGCAAACTTCCGCGAGTCAATGCATGAGCTTAAGCTTGACTTTGACGAGGGGGCGGATATCCTGATGGTCAAGCCAGCACTGCTCAACCTCGACATAATACACGGTGCCAGGAGCAGGTTCGACGTGCCCATTGCCGCCTTCAACGTAAGCGGCGAATACTCGATGGTCAGGGCCGCCTCAAGTGCTGGAATACTTGATTACAAGCAGGCAGTGCTTGAGATAGCCACATCCATATTCAGGGCAGGGGCCGACTTGCTTATCACCTATCACGCTCAGGAGCTTGCGGAATGGGTCTTGCAGTGAGGTGGGTTTGCTGAGCTTCAGGCTGGGAACGAGGGGAAGCAGCCTTGCAATGGCGCAGGCAGATGAAATTGCAGGAATTCTTGCCGATTCCGGCCTCCCGGACGGCATCGAGATAGTTGCCGTGAGCACCACAGGCGATTCGGAGGAAATGAAGAGGAGGCCGCTGGAGGGCTCATTTGTCGATGAAATAAACAGGCTTGTGCTGGAAGGAAGCATAGACGGCGGCATCCACAGCATGAAGGATGTTCCCGTCAGGCTGCCGGCCGGGCTTTGCGCATCGGTGATACCAAGGAGAAGGAACAGGGTGGACTGTCTAGTCTCCGGAGCATACTATACAAGGTTGCCACCCGATTCCACCGTGGGGACTTCCAGCGCGAGGAGAATATCGCAGCTTCTGCATGCCCGCAGCAATCTGAGGCCGGTGCTGTTGCGCGGGAACGTGACAACCAGGATTGCAAAAGTGAAGGCTGGAGAAGTGGATGCAGTAATGCTCGCTTTGTGCGGACTCGAAAGACTCGGTTTCAGCGGTGAGGGAGACGTGCGGGTGCACAGCCTTCCTGCGGAACAGTTCGTACCTGCCGCGGGGCAGGGGGCGCTAGCCCTGGTAACAAGGAAAGACAGGCTCCCCGAGGGTGTGGTGGAAAGGGCTGATCATGCAGCCACCAGGTCCGAAGTGGAGCTGGAACGATCGGTGCTGGACATGCTGGGCGCCGGATGCAACTCCCCCCTCGGTGTAAACGCCCAGGCGATCGGGAGCGGCTTGCACCTCAGGGTGCAATTGCTCTCAAGAGACGGTGTTTTCGAAAGGAAGGTATCGACTTACATCAAGAGCCGTGAGGAACTGGCTGAAAAGCTCGTGCCTTTCACCGACCAGGTGTCAACATCCATACTTAATGACGGAAATAATCCATGAGACTTACACGCAAGCCTGCTTGCAGCATCCGGTGTTCGCCGGGCGGAGGGCGATGGCAATGGTCAAGATAGCACTTATGAGGCCAGAGGACAGGGCGGGAAAGGCAGTTGAATACTGCAGGATGAAGGGCCTCGAACCGCTCGTGGCCCCGGCCATCGGGATAAGGGATATGGATGCCGAAGAGAGCGAAGTCCGTCGCTGGCTGGGCCGAAGCGATATTTGCATTTTCATGAGCTCGACCGCTGTTGACAGGTTCTTTTCACTCGGGAGTGACTGCACTGATGCCCTGATGCGAAAAGGGATGAATGTTGTTGCCGTGGGAAAGGCAACGTCGATTCGTCTTGACGCACACTCCATGGCAAATTCAGTGCCATCCATCTACTCGTCGGAGGGGCTTGTAGAATACATAAAATCCCTTGAGGGGGCAAAAGGGCCGGCAGTCGTGTTCAGAAGCGATAGCGGCACAGGGCTATTGAAGAACGGTCTTGGTGCGGCCGGGCTGGAAGTGAAGGAGTTTGCTGTGTATGCTATAACAATGCCGGAAGATACCGGCCCCATCAACAGAGTCATTGCAGACATCCTCCGCGGACAGGGTTACATACTTCCATTTTCAAGCAGCATGATGGTCAGGAATTTTTTCAGTTTGGCCGGCTCACTCGACAGGAAGGGAGCGATGCCTTCGGCAATTGTCAACTGCAGCATTTGGGCCATAGGTGCGGAGACCGCGGCAGAGCTCAAAGTGCAGACTTCCGCTCCTGTCAGCATCGCATCGAGCGCTGACTTTGAATCGATGCTTGGCGAAATCGCTGACACCATTCAAGGCAAGGATCGCAGGGCGAAGCACCACCGCAGCGACAAGAATTTTTAGCTCCGCCTGCTTTCGATTCAAAAAGGGCTGTAACCCCCGGTGCCGATTTGAATGAGTTTGACAGTTTCAGGAAGCAGGACCGAGATTCCGATGAAGCGGATTCCGGTCACGCAATTATTCTCCATTCAAGCAACTGTCGGAGGCAATCACGATGCAAGATTCATTTTTGACACAGGGATAGGCCTGTCTCTTGTATCAGGCAGCCTTGCAGAGAGGGTTCATTGCAGTCCTGTGGGAAAATCATTCACCGGCAGGAGAATGTCCGGGCAGGAGGTTACTATGCCCCTGGTTTCACTCGAATCCCTTGCCGTAGGTCCCGTTGTCAGGGAGAATGCCATTGCAGGCTTGTTCGACATCTTCGGGGATGGAACACAGATGCCCGAGGGTTTTGCCGGAATCGAGGGCTTCCTCTCTCCTGCTTTCTTTGAAGGTGTTCCATTCACATTGGAACTTGCAAACGAGAGAATCCTGGTCGAAAGCGACCAGTCCCTGCCACTCATCCAGAAAACAGGAAAAAGCGTTCCCTTGAGAGTTGAAAGTGACGGGCCTTCCGTCACTATGTTTGTTGATTTGCTGCTGCCTGACGGAGAAGTCGCCGTTGTCGAGGTAGACACTGGATCAGACATTCTGATATTGAACAAAAGATACATGCATCGACTGGGTATCGAGGTGTCAGGAAAGGCAACGACAAAAATAGAGGGGAAGGACGAAACGGGCCACGGTTATGTCAGGTATCGGGCCCCCGTCAGCGGAACAGTGTGTACCGAGTCGCAACATGACCTGTTTCAGGCGGCGCCAGAAGTGATGTTTCAGGAAATAATCTATGACGGACTTGTTGGTGTCGACTTTCTGAAGCGCTTTGCAGTGACGTTCAACATTGCAGGCTCCGAACTGATATTCAGCAAGCCAGAATGGGAATGACTCCTGGTTTTGTGTTTCGTTCACGCTCCAAAGGCCACGTTGTCTTCAGGTCTCGCGCCCGGTTGACTTCTACGTCCCCTGTCCGGATGCTGCCGCTGCCGGTTTGCGGCCCGCATATTCCATGCTGTAGAAGGCGAAAGCTGCAACAGCCGTTATCGCACAGGCAACATACATTATACCCAAGTAACTCTGGAATGTGCTTGTTCCAAAGCCAGCAACTGTATCAGCAAGCGCACCCCCGGCCAGGGGCCCCCCTATCCCTGAGAGTGCCATCACAGAAGAGAGCATGCCTGCTGCCGTTCCTCTTTCACGTGACCGTTCAACAACGAAGCGCAGGCCACCCACGTACATGAAAGACCATGATACGCCCAGCAGCAGCTGAGTCGCCATGAGTTCGACGTAATTTGATACAAACGTGAACGAAAGGAAGGTGAGTGAAGACATGCTTATGCCTGCAAGAATGAGCGTATTTGCTTTCATTCTGCCGGTCAGGTAATGCATCGAAAGGACCTGTATGATGGAGTTGAACACATAGACAACGGAAACAAGTGCCAGCCTCTGTCCGTAAGAGTAGGTCGCCGGTGTAAGCGCGAAGCAGAAAATTGGGAATATCGCCCATATTGCCGTGGCGCCGAAATGTCTCAATGCGAGCGAAATGTAAGCCGCCCTTCCTTTTGAAAATGCCCCAACGGGTATGAAACGCATTCTGCCCGTCCTTCCATGTCCTCTCGGCGCGCTGAGTGACAGGAAGAATGCGGCAAGCAGCAGAACAGAGGAAGTCAGGAAAACCGGATCAATCAGCGCTCTTCCCGCCGTCCTGCCAGCCAGCAGATAGACAATTGTACCGGCCAGCGCCTGCCCTATTGCCCCTCCTAGCGAGGCATACGAACTGAAACTGCCGATATCCCTCTTCAAATCTATCGCGTAGGCTATCAGCGAACTGCTTGAGCCCGCAGACAGGCCAAGAAAGAATCGTACGACAAGAAGCTCTGTTGGGTTTGCCGCTATCAGCTGCAGGAATGCAAATGCCGCAGCCACGGACAGACTCACTGCCAGCACTCCCCTTCTTCCGTAAAAGTCCGAGAGGCGGCCCAGGGTAAAGTTGCTCAGCAGGAGAGCAACGCTGTATGAGGATACAATCGCGCCGATTTGGGCGCTGCCTGCCCCCATGTTGACAGCATATATGGGCACAAACAGCGAGGATGACGTGTAAGCTATGTTGGTGAATAGCTGCATATGCAGATCGCTGTTTCTAGGGCTCATCCGCGCACTGTCTTAGGGCAGCCATACTTAAACTTTTGACTCTGATTCTTCGATACGATGGTATGTGCAGCCACCGGGCAGATGTTTACCCTGCATCGGTAACAGCTCCAAAAATCGGCCCGTTGCCGGTTCGGCATTTGGAAAGCATGCAATGTGCCAGGAAGCAAAGGGCCGCGGTGCGTTCAGGCCGTTTTTGATTTCCTCAGCAGAAGGCTCAGTCCCAATGCAATCATCATTGACCCCGGAATTATGAGTATGTAGCCGCCGGAAGTGTTTGCATTCGAGTACGAGATGAAGGCACCGGCATACAATGCCAGACCCAGCAGCATCGAGGCCGTTGCCGCGGCATTGTGTCGCTTCCTCTTCATGACCATGCCTCCTTCCGTCCCGAGCGCAACCTTTGACTGAACTGTCCGGTCAGTGCCTGCACTGTCCATTGCCGTCATCCGTCTCAGTTTCATCCCAGGCGGCTCTGCGGCAGCCGCGATCGCCTTCGGGGCAGCTTCCTGCCTGGCAGTGACTGTCGAAGGGCCCTTGTTCAACAATTCCGCAACCCTCGTCGAAACCCTGTCCGATATGTCGCTGGACATTGTCTCGAGTTTGGCGTCGAGTTCATTCTTGAGCACCAGTCTGTCTGTGAGCGACTTGACCTCCCTTTTCACTGCGAATATCTGGTCTTCCATGTCGCTCCTGATATCCTCAATGCTTGCCCTGAGCTCGTTACGGACGCTCACTTCGCTGGAGAGCGCTTCCACTCTGCCATACAGTGTTTCGAGGCTTGCGTTTAATCGCATAATGCCGTCTTTCACCTGTTCCAGATTTGCAAGATCGGGTGATTTCGGCTCCCGCTCAACAGCACCGTGGACAATTTCCTGCTGCGCCATTCCTGCCCCGATTTTCTTCCTGAGCTCAAACAGCCGATCCTCTATGCCAACAATCTTATCTTCAAGATTTTTCAGCCCATCACCCGCGGGTGCTGCGATACGCTCATCTGAACTGGGCTGCATGCTGACTGCTACCATTGTTTCTTCAGCGGCGCCGGCCATGGATATGCTGCGGCCGTCGCTCCCCGCAGGCACACCGGCTTCCTTCTCCAGGGCGGAGTCGATGATTATGACGCCTGGATTCGGTTGGGATTCACCGGCTGGTGTGCCGCTCATCGTATCTTCACTTTTCACTGCGGGGGCTGCGGGAAGGGCGATATTTGCGGTCTTCCTTGTTTGCCTGTTCTGTCCCTTAAGCATCGAAGAGCCGGCTCTCGAAGCAAATGTGAATGCGAATGTGGAAACGACTATCGAGGTGAGCGCAAGAACGTAAATTGTACCCGAAGAGCTGGTCTGTGTCTGCAGCAGCAGGACGGAAATTGCCGCCACCGTTACGCCTCGTGGCATCGTGGCACCCACAAGCTTGAAGTCCTTTCTGAAACTCTCTTTGTTTTTTCTGCTGTAGAACGCAAGTGGAAGTCCGAACGCACCGCTGAGATACCGCAGGCCAATAAAGATCGGGACCATCAGCAGTATCAGCGCAATTGCACCATTCACCTCGTTCGGAGGAATGGGAGGCAGGCCCTGCGGGGGGGAGAAGAGCATAAGGCCGAGCTCGATCCCGACGCTGAAGTAGAATACTATCCGGATGAGCAGCTCTATTTCATCGTGGAAGAGCATCATTCCAGTGAATGTCCTCTTTCCCTGCAGAGATGAATCACTCTCGTAACTCTTTCTTCCACCCCCGGGGAAAAGATATCCTATGAAAAAGCCCAGATATATCAGTGCGATCAGGGCAAAGAGTGCGTTCGCAAAACCGGCAAACGAAGTGAGTTTCAGCATTTCCTCAAAAACAAGCAGTCCTATTCCCAGGACAATTCCGTAGATGATCATGCCCATCCTCATCTGCTTCTCGCTGAACTCCGTTACATCCGTCGAACGGCGTATTTCTATGTCATCGGTGGAGGTGGGAAAAGGCTTCCTCAGGTAGAGCACTGCATAAGGCTCTATGCCCGACTTGTTTCCGCCTGAAAGTCTGCGCTTGACAAAGAAGACAATTGTCCTTGAGCTCACATACACAATAATTGGGATTCCTGCAAGAGCGAAGACAAGCACCACAAGATGGTAGTCAATGACGCTTGACAGCGCACTGGCAGTTGTCTGAAGGAAGACGGGGATCGTAGGCGAATTATTCCCGATGAATATCTGGTTATAGAAAACCGCTACCATGAGCAGGAGTACGATGCTGTTCATGGTGGATTCCAGTTTTATGACACTAGTGAGTTTTGTCAGATGTTCTGTTTTGGATGCCCGTTCCGCTGAAAGGTTTGTGATGTGACTGAGATACGGGACCACGACCGCAGCGGAAGTCTCACCAATTATCGAACCGAACAGAGCACCGAGCGCCCATGGCCATCCAAGCAGCAGCTGGCAGACATAGGCAAAGACGACCGCCGATGAAACGATGTCCACTACCGCCATCATTATGCCACCGGCGGCCACTCTAAGGCCCGACCCCCGCAGCTGTTTTGCATCACGGCCGAGCTTGAGCCCCGTCCCCAGGTATATCAGCACCAGGACTGTGTCTGTAATCAGCGGTATTGAAAAAAACTGTATGAATGAGACGAAGGTCTGCGGCACGGCAATGAAATTGTACACCATGAGGAATGCGAATCCCACACCCCCAATAACAAGAAGCAGGACCTGGAATGCCACACCCGCCACAAATTCATAGATGGCAAAGGTCAGAATGGAACCTATCAGTATGAGGTACGTTGCGAAAAGCAGCACTTCTTCAGTTGACGGATAACTTGGGATGGCAGTCGTTTCAGCACTTCTCCCTATCCTCGACTTCTTCTGCGTCTTCTATACGCATTTCAGGCGGATGACGGATCATCCTTTCCAGTTGGGTTCGTGATATAAAAAGGGTAAAGACCTGATTATCATCCAGAGGTCCAGCATTTCACCTGCGTTCACATCAGGAGTACTATTTTGTTTTCTTTCCAATTATTACAAGGTGCAATTCATG
>JAKAPY010000215.1 GCA_021811925.1 Thermoplasmata archaeon
TTCTAGCAACTTACAACGAAGTGAAGAAAGATATCCTGGATGGGAAGGAAGTGGGAAGCTCAAGAGTATAGATTCAAGGTGCAAGGAAATCAGCACATCATTTCTTCTTCCCGGACATGTTGAGTGCAACAGCTTCCCGAATCAGATTCCCGAATGCTGTCTCGTCTATCCTGTCGCCCTGATGTATGTCGATGGCGCGAGTGGTGTTGCCACCCATGCTGCCGTTGAACAACTTTGTCGGATCTTTGAGAGATGCACCCCTGGCGAACGTCAGCTTGACGTGCTCCTTGTATGTCTCTCCCGTGCAGATGATTCCATCGTGTGACCACACCGGAATGCCGTCAGGGTTGCTTGGTTTCCTCCACTTCTGCTCCTCCGCGACTCCCGGGTCGGCCTCCTTGATCATCTGCCTTACGTTTTCGAGCGTTTTAATGCGCCAGTCCTGAGCGTCCTCTTTCACCTTCGATTTAGTTCCCTTGGCCTGTCTTTCACTTTTTGAGTCTGAGCCTTTCATCGATGTGACCCCAAAAAATCCAGCACTGTTATCATGGAAATTGCACTATTTGAAGCGAATTGCGATTCACTCAAATTCGATCAAAGGTCATCTCCTTGAAGTGCTGAGGAGAGTGCTGCTGCCATTGCATCTTTTAGCGCCCTGCTGAATGAGGATGTGGGAGACAGGTTGCGGGACCGCATGATCTAGGCGCTGCATATAAGGCTGAGCCGGCTTATTCCGCCGGGGAAAATCAGGACGGGGGCCAGCAGCATGCCGATGCTTCAGAATCTACCATACAGCAATTTTCTGTTTCCTTTCCTTCTGCCCGTTGTTTTGCGGAAATGCCAAATCAAAGCCGGGGTGATTGACTGCAGGCATGGTTGCACGGTAGCGTCCGGGGGAATGAGGGTCAATCGTCAGAAGCCTTCTGACTTCCTGTTCCCGCACGTTCTCCCTCCATATCTGGCCGTATGAAAGGAATAACCGCTGTTCGGGTGTCAATCCGTCTATGTCCTTCCGCTTGGCAGGTTCTTTTGAAAGGCGTCTTTGAAGGGCCTCATACGCGAGCGACAGCCCACCAAAATCAGCTATGTTCTCCCCAAGAGTCAATTCTCCGTTTACGTGTGAACCGGGCAAAGGCTCTAGTGCATTGTACAGGTCAACGACAGCCTTCGCCCTCTTCTGGAATTCATCGGCATCCTCCTTCGTCCACCAGTCGTGGAGGTTTCCATCCGCATCGAATTTCCTTCCCTGATCGTCGTAGCCGTGAGTTATCTCATGGCCGATGACCATGCCTATCCCGCCGTAGTTGACTGCATCATCCTGCGTCATGTCGAAGAACGGCGGCTGAAGTATTCCCGCCGGGAAATTGATCGTGTTCTCAACAGGATTGAAGTATGCATTCACCGTCGGGGGTGACATAAGCCATTCGCTGCGATCTACCTTCTGGCCAACTCTTCTCGCCTGCCGCAGCGCTTCAAAGGCAGCACACCTGACCACATTTCCAACAAGATCCTGCGGATCTGTCTTTATTGAGCTGTAATCGCGAAACTTGTCCGGATACCCGATTTTGGTTCTGAATTTTGCGAACTTTTCGAGCGCCAGCTTTCTTGTTGATTCGGTCATCCATGGAAGGTTTGCCAGTCTGCTTTTGAAGACCTCCCTGATGTCGTCTATCATCCGGCCCGCCCTTTCCTTTGCTTCAGGTGGAAAGTGCCTTTCCACATACAGGGCGCCCAGCGCTTCACCGAGAAGGACATCAATTATTTTGGTGGTGCGCTTCCACCTTGCTTCTGGCTCTTCCTGCCCCAGCAGCTCCTTATGGAAGAAACTGAAATCTTCAGCATCCACCTCGGAGTGGAGAAAGGGGGCAAAACCATGCAACACGACCCATCTCAGGTATGTCCGGATATTTTCAACAGGTTCGCTGGAAAGCATGCCATCCAGATGACTGAAAAACTCGGGTTGCCCGATGACAACGTAATCTGACACGGATACCGAGGCAACACTCAGGAACATGCGCAGAGACAATGATGGAAAACTCTCGTCAAGCTCACTGACAGGCATCCTGTTGTAATTCTTTTCGTCATCCCTCAGTTCGGTGCGCGAACGGCTGGATTTTGCCAACTCGGTTTCCATTCTCAAAACAGTTTTGGCCATGTTTGTGCTGTTCTGCTTCGATTCGCCCGCGAGTGTGAACATTCGTTCCAAATGAGCAAGATATGACTCCCTGAGTCGAGCGAAGTCACCGGAGAGATAGTAGTCCCTGTCAGGCAGCGACAGGCCGCCCTGGTCGAAATAGAAAGCATAAATCTCGCTATTCCTTTTGTCCGCGTCCGAATACGAGGAAAAGAGTGCCTGGACCCCGCTGGTTTGCATCTCGCCAAGAAAACGCACAATATCGTCTCCGCGCTCCAGCTTGTCAATCCTGCGCAGGATGGGAAGTATCGGCCCAAAGCGCAACTCCTGAATTCGCTTGGTGTTCATGGCTGATTTGTATAAATCACCAATAAGGCGCTTGGGGGA
>JAKAPY010000039.1 GCA_021811925.1 Thermoplasmata archaeon
CCGATCTGGCCTTGTTGCTGGCTCAACGCCAATGGCCGTACTTCTTGGCTGGATAATATTCTCGATCGGCCTGAATGCAAACTATCAGCTTTCTAAGAAGTACGTAAGCTCCGGAGGCTACTATTCATACATTGGTAGCGGAATGAATAAAAGCATAGGATTCTTCGCAGGTGGACTTTATGGCATTGCCACTTTGCTCAACGTCGGAATATTCGGATTTATGCAGACAACAGTTTTCCTTTATCTCCTGATGCCACAGATCAGCAGTGTTCCTTACGCTTGGGTGTTCATTCTGCTGGTAATTGCCGCATTTATGATCGGGATAACCTACTGGGGAATCAAACCAAACCTGCGATATATGATAATCACAGGCATCGTTGAAGTGGTTGTAATCCTTGTCGGTGGCTTTGCACTGATAGTACTTGCCGGTCATGCCAACACGCTGCAAGTTTTCACGCCCTCTTATGCAACCGCTGCCCATACAAGCACGAGTACGCTGTTTCTCGGAATAGTCTTAGCTGCCGAAATTATGACAGGTTCGGGGTCTGTCATCGCACTATCTGAGGAAGCTAAAGAACCTACCGAGCACATAAGAAAAGCGCTTAGGCTCATAGTCTTCCTAGTCGGAATACCAATCATTGTCCTGAGCTATGCGTTGGTTGTAAGCTGGGGACCCAATGCGATGGCAACGTTCTCATCCTCACCAGACCCTGGTGTCACACTGTTCCTGAATCATTTCGGGTTGGTGGCGGCCATTATCTTTTCTGCAATTGTCGTTAACAGCAGCTTATCAGCCGGTCTGGCGAATTACAACGCAGCTACGAGGACAATTTTTGGAATGTCAAGAGAAAAGCTGTTTCCACACTTCTTCAGCTATCTTAGCCCGAAGAGCAAGACACCGACGAAGCTAGTAATTTTCACTGGCGCTGTAGGCCTCATTGTATCTTTTGCAATGATGTCCGTGCTTGGTGTTTACAATGGCTTCTTTGTGGCCGCTGTTGCGACGACAGTTCCAATGTTTATATCTCATGTGTTAATCAATCTGACAGTTCCTGTCGACGCGTACAGGAGTAAGGAGAAGTGGGGTGCTCACAACGTTCTATACAAACTTGTCCTGCCAGCGATCGGTGCAATCCTGTTTGCAACAATAATAGTACTTTCGCTGTTACCGCCATATCCTCCAGCGCCTACCTTATATGGCGTAATGGGAGTATTCGCCATGATAATCCTGATATTCGCTTGGGTTCTATATATAAGACTAAGGAAACCTGAGCTCCTGAAGGGCGCACCGCTGAATCTTGCTACTCCCGAAAAGGTTAAAACTGGTGGAAGCGAGGAATAAAGGGTGTTAGCCTGTGAAGATAAACGGCATCGAGTCAACATGCCTGTATAGCCCTGAAATTAACGAAGGCGCATCCGATTCGGCTCAGGATACTATTGTAATTGAGATACATACAGATGAGGGCCTGACTGGAATAGGCGAAGTAGACGCGTCGCCATCTGTCATCAAGGCATTCATAGACACCACATCTTCCCACGATAGAAGCATGAGCATCAAGAAGTTGCTTGTTGGAGAGAATCCACTAGATATTGATAGAATCTGGCGGAAATTGTATGAAAAAACGCTGATGCCGGGCCGCCGCGGAATTGGCGTTAATGTCTTAGGCGGAATAGATATGGCTCTGTGGGATCTTGCCGGGAAAATCTATGGGCAGCCAGTTTGGAGGTTATTAGGGGGCCTCCAGAAGGAATATGCACTTCCGTACGCCAGCCTTCCTACTCTTCAGAATCCCGATGATGTAGAAGGGAAACTCCTGCGAAAGCAGGTTGCATTTGCAAGGTCAAAGGGTTTCAAGGCTATAAAATTCGAAGAGCTTGTCAACAGCAAGAAACGGGATTTCGAAGCTGTGAAGCTCGCTAGGGAAACCGCTGGAGAAGATATAGACCTGATGCTGGATGCATACTATTGCTGGCCCGATTTCAGGACTGCGTTCAAGGCTATAAGAGATATAGAGCAATTCAACCCGTACTTTGTTGAAACCCCATTACCCGTTGACGATCTAATTGGCATAGGAAGGTTGAGTGAATCCGTGAATGTCAGAATAGCCTCTGGAGAACTTCTCACAACTATTCACGAGCATGTGCAACTAATGGAGACTGGCAAAGTGGACGTTGTCCAGCCTGACATCGGCAGAGTTGGCGGCTTGACCGAAGCTAGAAGAATTGCAGATTACGCGAGGCTGAAAGGGGTATCAGTGATACCACATTGCTGGAAAACAGGTATTAGCATAGCAGCAAGTCTCCATCTCAATCTTGCAACCTCAAATTGTCCGTACTACGAATCACTTGTAAAGGAGTTGGCACCCTCGTACTTGCGTTCGCATCTATTGAAGAAAGAGCACGAACCCATCAACGGTAAGGTAAAACCACCCACAAGTCCTGGACTTGGCATCGAGTTAGATTACGGTGTTATGGATAAGTGCAGACGTTGAACGATGCAGCCGCCCGAAGGGGTGTTGTTTGATATGCCATCAAGACTGAAAGACAAAGTGTGCCTGATAACAGGTGGAGGCAAAGGCATAGGAGCTGCCACTGCAGAGATATTTGCAGCTGAAGGTGCGTTGGTGGAAATATGCGACACAGACAGAGAGGCGATGATGGGAGTTGCAGAAAGAATCGAGTCAAAGGATGGACATTTGTGTTATTCGGTGACAAATGTTACCAAAGAGAATGATGTTGTTTCATGGGTTTCTGCTGTGATGTCCAAGCACCGCAGAATTGACGTTTTGTTCAATAAT
Source organism: Thermoplasmata archaeon (assembly GCA_021811925.1). Classification (GTDB taxonomy): domain Archaea; phylum Thermoplasmatota; class Thermoplasmata; order Sysuiplasmatales; family Sysuiplasmataceae; genus JAJZXY01. The sequence continues at coordinate 2,799 of JAKAPY010000039.1, forward strand.
GCAGGTATAAGTGCTATCGGAAGGATACATGAAATAAACGATGAACTCTGGAACAATGTGTTCTCAGTCAATGTCACTGGCATTTTCTTGATGTGCAGACACGTTATTCCTGTAATGATGAAGCAGAGAAAAGGCTCAGTGATCAATATGTCATCATCGGTTGCGAAGATGGGATTGGCCAGGAGGGCGGCATACTCTGCGACCAAAGGAGCCATTCTCTCAATGACCAAAAGCATGCAAGTTGACTATGCCCCTTACAACATCAGGGTAAATGCACTCCTTCCTGGCACTGTCATTACCCCTTTTGTTCATGATTACCTAAAGAAATCCTACGAAGATCCTGCAAAGGCGATCAAGGAACTAACGAAAAGACAATTGGCATCAGACCTTGGGACGCCGGAAGATGTGGCGTGGGCGGCAGTCTATCTTGCTTCTGACGAATCACAATATGTCATGGGCACGGGACTTGTCGTAGATGGAGGCACCATTGGCGGCAAACCATTTTGACAGAGATTTGGAGTAAATGATTCGGCTACCGGAACGGCGTTTCAGAATATCCAAGAGACTTCTTCTTGCGAGATTTACCAATTATTCTAACCAAAGTTTCCTAAAGAGCAAAAATACTTCGGTGTCTCGATGACTGAAAGGAAGAACATGATGACGCTTGATGTGCCTTCGGATAGTGCCTTAGGCATTAATGAGAAAGGTCACTTAACAATTGAAAACTGGGACGTTGTTCGGCTTGCAGGTAAATACGGCACTCCGACGTGGATAGTATCAGACTCCACAATCAGGGATAATTACAGAAGGCTACACAAGGCATTCAATGAGAGATACCCATCCTTTAGCGTCGCCTTCGCGACCAAGGCAAATCATGCCCCAGCAGTTACAAGGATCATGCTCCAAGAGGGAGCAAGAATTGATTTTGTAAGCATGGGGCAATATCATCTTGCCAAGATGGCGGGTGCAAAGCCAGATCGTCTTGTGTTTAATGGTAACAACAAAACACTGGAGGAACTCGAAACAGCAGTCAGCGACGGAATTGGTTTGATCAATATAGATTCCATTGACGAGCTTTTGACAGTGGAGGAAATCTGTCGAGGACTGCACAAGCGCGCAAAGATTAACATCAGAATTCGGCCAGCTTATTCGAAACTGCACGACAAAGATCCTCAGTTTGTAATTGCTAATACGAAGAAGAACAAATTTGGAGTGGATATAGCAAGTGGCCAAGCGCTTGAAGCATGCAAACTAGCTATTGGCATGAAGGATGTAGAGTTTGTGGGATTGCATCATCATGTTGGATGGAGCGCATATGGAATTCCTTACAACAGAATGCGAGATCTAGAACGGGTTAAAACGGAAGTAACAGAAGTGGTAGAATTCGCCAATAAGGTGAGTGAGAAGCTCGGAGTCAGAGTGTCGATGCTGGATCTGGGCGGAGGCTTCAGAAAACCAAGACCCCACTTATTTGGTCCCGACAAAGTGAGCAGCATTCCGGATATAAATGAGTATGCTCAGGTCATTACTTCCGTCATAAAGAAAGAAATCCCTCATGCTGATTTGCCAGAGCTGGTCATTGAACCAGGTGGATATATTGTAACCGATGCGGTTACTCTCCTTTCTAGAGTTGGTAATATTAAGGATGTTAAGAAAGGAATCGGCAAGGGGAAATGCGTAGCTGTCGACTCAAACGCCTATATGTTTGTCAGGAAACTGATCTTTAATTTCTATCACCAGACAGTGATCGCAAATAAGATGCTTGCACCTCTTAGAGAGGTAGTAGATATTGTTGGTAACACTTGCGCCTACGACTATGTCGGCGACAAGGTCAAAGTCCCTCATATTGAAAGGGGAGACATTGTAGCGACTCTGGATCAGGGCTCTTATTGTGAAACAATATCGACGCAGTACTGCGCGATTCCTAGACCTGCTGTCGTGATTGCAAACAAGGAAGTGACGAGCGTGATAAAGCGAAGAGAAACATCAGAGGATGTAGCAGCACTGTACGCGATTCCTGACTGGCTGGATCTCCCTGCAGAAGAAGACTGTGACTCTGCTTGAAAGACAATACATTTTGTCCTGAATAGAATGTGATACCATTAAGAATGACTTGCAAGTGAGACTTTACTATCATTTACATGACTGTAACAGATTCCATAAAGGAAGTAAGCAGTTTCTTTTGCGATATTCGGATGTATTGGTTAATTGTCGGTATTGAAAGGCTTGTCTTCGCAGCAATATCCTTAAGATGTGCTCTCTTGGGATATTCGAAGAAACCCATTTCGAACGCCGTTTTCAATACGAAGCTCTCTTGGTTAGTCAGCCCCATAGCGGTGGAATCCGCATCCGCGAATTCTGAGCGTTTGGTCTGGATATCTTTAACTTCCCCGTATAGTGGGAGTAGTTGCAGGAAGCTTTCCTTGTTCACATATGGAATAACAATATGCCAAAACTCTTCACCATTTTTCGCAAACTCCCCTTTCCTGATCGCACCCATTTCATTGGCAAGGGATGTAATCATGTCATCGTACTTCTCAATCAATGAGAGTCTAAGGGAATTATGCCCCTTCTCACGCTCCGTTTCAAGTACCGAGAGTAGATTCTCATGTCTTTTTAGATCGGCTAAATATTCAGAAATATGATACTTGTCGCATCCCCTGACTTTGATCACTTCCCAATTGTAACCTCGATCCTTGAAAGGTTGACAATGTTGCAAAATGATTACCAGACCCTCGCGTTCACGGGTCAATGAAGTCGAGCATCCTTCGTGCGTGAGCTTGAAGCGTATTGAAGCGTAGTCCAGTGTGCCCTCCGTCCGGACAGCCCCCCCTTCACTCAATGCTATGCGTCATACTTAAACCCTAACTAGGCCGATTCTAGGCATTAGACAGCGCGAATTCCAGCTCATCTGCAACCAGTTTGGATATTTTTGGTGCTTTGGATACAAACTACCAGCTCCACATCCCCAGTTTATATACCCTTGATAGGTGCATTACGATTTCAGCAGGCAAAGGCATGCTGCGCATATCCCTCCTTATGAATATGTTGCGTATGTGATATTACAGCAACATTGCGACAAAATTAGCGAGGAGTATCCATCCTGCATGTGCATATCGTCCCGCAAGAAAGGACGACCTGCGTGCAATGTGTTCATGAGGGTGATGAAGGATCGCTCTATGTCCGTTCTCTGCTTCAGCGGCTCAAACATGGGTGGCGAGGCACTTTCTATCCAATGAATTTTTGACAACGCCTCGAGGAAAATGCTTAAGTTTGAACTCTTGCTTACAATCAGGAAGGTCGAATTCGTGAATTCACCTGGCGATTGAGGGCCTACCTGTACCGTCCTACTTTTGAATGAAAACCGATCAAAGCGTGGGCCATTAGGCAAAACTTGTAGTATCTTGGACGATTACACAAGACACAACCAGTTGAGTTGCAGTAAGAGTCGCAGCTCGCACTCATTGCCATGGACAGGGATGTTACCCGATTACTCATTACCATCACGGGCATCAACTCTTCCAGAGCCCTCGGGACTGTCGCGGGGATCGGAGAAAGAAGGAGATTCCCACACAAAAGGCCAATTATGCTCATATGCCGCCGTTGTCTCCAGGGCTGACAATTACGACGAAAATGGGAAAATTTGGAACGACGTTTCTGGCGACAAAGTCAGCAAACACAATCATGTCAAAACTGGTGACATGATACGCAAATCGCCGTTGTGCACTGCAGCCCGGGGAATGCTCAAATCATCGAATGAAACAGTCGTGACTCTCTTCTACCACAAGAAGGAGAAGACAACAGGCGCCACTAAGGCGCAGGTTGGAGCAGCCCGTAAGCTCGTGTGTATTGTCTGGACGGTGCTCACCTGCAACAAGCCATATGCTGAGGAGAGCGATGATCTCACAGCACGCAAGACAATAGAAATGAGCAGGGACCCGGAAAAGGCCGCCGCCTTCTCTGCAGAACAGCTTTCATCTGTTATTGAGATTCTCTGGCACCAAATCGGGATTATTCGACAAATTAATGGAAGAAGTCGGAAATGACTCTATTAAGAATGAAAAGGAAGAATAAATCACCGGGTTCGGAAGATTTTCATTGGAGATACTGTACGGATATTTATACACAAAACGGCATGACTTTGCCTGTGGCGCTTAATTGAAACTTCGGAGAGTTGAACAAATATTTGGCCATCGCTCCAACAATTTTCCCTTCGGCCTCATCGGCGAATGGAGAAGTGAAACTGACATGGGACTCTGTGGCGGCACATCAATAATCCATCTGCTTTTTTGAGGTGAACTTGTTGAGTTCAATCAGGAGCAGGACAAGACGATTCAAAGAACAGGAATGGCTAATTGATCTGGCCATTGGCACGGCAGGTCCTGAATGGGATCAGGCAAGGGTGGCTTACATTACGAATCCACTTGGAATGAACATGGCCTTCGAGAGGAAAGTATTAAATGACAAGTTGAAAAACCTCGATGAGTACGTTCCCTTATTCTTAAGACTGGCAAAGCTTCGGGAAAAGCATGCGCATGAGGAGGAGGAAAAGGGTCACCACCGCACTGCAGGAGACAGCTATCTTGCCGCTGCCCTTTTGTATGGCGGCGCCGCATGGCCAATCTGGGAAGACGGCAATGAAACTTTGCTTGAAATAGAGTCTAAGATGGAAGAACTCTATGACAAATTCGGGGAGCATGCAAACCACAGCGTAGAACGGGTAAGAATACCATTCAGGGGGACATATCTTTCCGGTCTCCTGCACCTTCCCCAAAGCTACGACGGAAGTAAACGATTGGGGTGCCTGGTGTCCATTCCGGGAATGGACAGCTTTAAGGAAACCCTGGTTTGCGCTCATGGAGACAAGATGCTGTCTAGGAATTTTGCAGTGTTGGCGGTGGACGGCCCGGGACAGGGGGAGTCTCTGGCGAGAAAAATCAAGGTTGAGCAGAGAAGCTTCGATGAGGCCGGCCAGGCAATGTTTGATTTTGCCTCAAAGCACAAGAGCATTGATGGAAAGAAAATCGCAATTCAGGGTGTAAGCATGGGTTCATACTGGGCCCTCAGGGCTGCAGCAGGCTCCAAGGGCTTTTCGGCCTGTTCATCCTTCGCATCCTGTTATGAGCCTGGAATGGTGACGATTTTCAATAAGGCATCGCCAACGTTCAAGGAGAGATTCATGTGGATGACCGGCATAGAGGAAGAAGAGCGATTTGACGAGTTTGCAGCCTCCATGGATCTTAACCAGGTATTGGGAAATATCGGCGTCCCGACATTGTTGACAGTTGGCAGTAATGATCACCTTTCACCACTGAGGTACGCATACGACGTCTACGATAAAATCCATGCGCCAAAGACGCTGGACATATACATCGGCGAAAAACACAGGGTCAACCACCCCTTTGCGGAAGACAGAAGAGCTGACTGGATAATCGACAGGGTGTCCGGCAAGCAATTTGACTCCTCGGTCAATGAACTTCCTCAGCTCAACTGATCGCAGTTGCTTGCCCGATGAGTCAGCCCCCCGTTTCAAAGGGGGTTCACTTCTCCGTGGACCTCTAGCAATTGCAACCTGACTATGACCATCTAATCCACCAGGGTCTCACTCAGGAAGTAACGCCTGACAACATCGTCCCTCTTCCTGACGCCAAATCCGGGCGTATCCGGAACCCGGACCTTATTGGGCGTGTATTCAGTCCACTCGAAAGGATCGCCGCAAAGATGTTCCAGAGGATCATTAAAGTCCAGACAAAGCAGATTTGGTATGCAACAGGCGAGATGGCATTCGGCCGACACGCTGAGGCTGCTTTCCATGGTTGAACCTATCATGCATCTGATGTCATGCGCGTTGGCAATCCCGGCCATTTCAATGCCGCCGTAGACGCCACCTGTTTTCATGAGCTTGAGGTTGAACATGCTTGCAGCGGAATTTCTTATGATCTCCATCGCATTCCTGCGGGTTATCAAGGATTCGTCTGCCATTATGTCCAGGCTGCTCGATTTCAGCAGCCTCGCCATTCCGCCAATGTCATCCTTGCGGACAGGCTGTTCAAGGGCAAGCACATTCTGTCGCTCGAATTCTGGCAGGTACGGCAGTAGCTGCTCACAGTTCCAGCCCTGATTTGCATCCAGTATAAGTTTTGTGCTGTCACTCAGGTTCTCTCTGACCAGCCGCACAAGTCTTAAGTCCTTTTCAGGGTCCCTGCCCGTCTTGATTTTGAAGAAGAGACACTTTTCCAGCTCCGGGGCAGACCTGAGGCGCTCACCAATCTCGTCATCTTCGGAGAGGTCTACCGAGCTGCACCGGTCGAGGGATCTTCTGCTGCCGTTGTATAATGCATAAACAGGGATGCTTGAACGCTTCGCCACCAGATCGTCAAGAGCCATCTCCATTCCGCTCTTGGCGCATGTGTTGAACTCCAGAAGATCCGATACTCTCGCCCTTATGGACAATCTGTCATCCAGATCCATGCCAACAAGCGCAGGAGCAATTATCTTCGAGAGCGCATGAATTGCAGACCCTGACGTTTCACCCGTAACATGTGGCTTGGGCGTACATTCACCATATCCGATCGTGCCATCGGTTCCTTCGGCCTCTACCAGCACCAGTTCAGCATCCGTCTGGACCGTCCTCGCAGTCCTGAACGGTTTTCTGAACGGAATACTGAGCCCGGTAATGGTTACCGACTTGAGTTTGAAACTGCCCATATCATTCACAACAGCGGGAGACTTAACCATCTCCCAAGTTAAGGATTGCAAGAGAAGATGCGCGAATGGACATGAGCATCGCCTCCTTTGCCCTTTCGGAGCCAGCGGCCTCAAGGAAGTCCCTGGAATGAAGCGGTGTCCCTGAATTCGCGATCTTCACTATCAGCTGGGAGGTGGGGACCACTGAAGACACGTTGCCGACATCGCTGGAACCGAGGGGCCTCCTCTCCGCTTCACCGACAAGGTAGAGTTCATCGATGAAAGCTGTTCCGCTGTCCAGCAGAAGATTATCCAGTTTCTCGTTCCTTTTGAAGGAGCCTGTAACAGGCGCTAGCGACTGTGCCACCAAACCGCATCCGTTGGCTGATGCAATGCCACTTGCCATCCGATCAACTCTCCTTCCTGTATGAAGAAGCAGGTCCTTGTCCACTGCCCTGATGTCCACCCAGACTTCGGCCCTTCCGGGAATTATGTTTACAGCTGTCCCCCCGTCCTTTATTATTGAACTGACTATGATCTGCTTATCCGCAGGGAGAGCGGATCTGAGGGATCGGACTGCCTGATAGAATGAGACGCCCGCATCGAGGGCATTGATGCCGTCTTCGGGAGCGCCAGCCGCATGACTCTCCTTGCCCATAAATGTGAACGACTTGCGCCAGCGGGCGTAATAGCCGCCAAAGACTGCCCATGAATCTCCGGGGTGGATTACAAAGGCAGCATCCATCCCGATGCGCCTTAATTCCTTTGATATCTTTACCTTGCTCGAAGCGTATCTCCCCCTGCCTTCTTCTGCGGGCGAACCGAATAGATAGAGAGTCCCTTTGAATTTGCCCATGCTGGCGACGGTTAGAAATGTTCCTAACGCCCAACCTGCTATTATGTTGTGGCCGCATGCATGACCCGACGGCAACGCGTCATATTCTGCGAAGAGACAGATTCTTGGCCTGCCCGATCCATGTTTTGCCATGAAAGATGTTTCCATGCCGAGGTAATTTTCAGTAACGCTGGCATTGCAGCCCCTCAAAGCGTCTACCAGGTGCTTGCAGCCCTTGTATTCTTCGCTGCTGAGTTCAGGATTTCCATAAATGAAGTCAGACACTTCCAGAACCCTTTCGCGGATAGAGGAAACTGTTTCCGATACGGTGCTCCTTTTATCGCTCCTTTTCATGAAGTAACCGATCCTTAGCCCTCAGGTATAGAATCAAGCTCTATCCCTTTTGTCTCTTTGCAGAGCAGGACCGCTACAAGCGAGGCCAGTAGGAGCGGGATCAGCCAGTATACAGGTGCAAGCTTGTCATGGGTGGTGGCTATGAGGTAAGTTACTATCAGGGGAGAGAACCCGCCGAATATTCCGACAGCAAAATTATATGAAAACGAAACGGCGGTGTATCTGACGCTAGTCGGAAATATTTCGGAGATGACTGCAGCGTAGGGGCCGTTCCAGAAGGAGTAACACACGTATACCATGATGTAAGCCAGAAGTGCGATGGCAAAATTTCCCGTGTTTAGCAGGAGGTAGAAGGGATAGACCAGAATGGCAAGTGAAATTGGGGTGATGAGCATGAAGACCTTCCTGCCGTATCGATCTGACATGTATGACCAGATGGGGGTCAGCACCATGAACAACCCGGTTGCCACAGTCAAAATCAGGGACGCGGTAGCGAGCGAGAAATTTTCATAAAGCCTGAGGTAAGTGATGCCGTATGTCGAGAAGGTATAGGTTATAACAGTTCCCCCCACAACAATGAATATTGCAACCAGCATCTTGCCTGGATGCCTCGCCCAAACTCTGGCGATGGGTGCTTTGGAAAGCTGTCCCTTCTTTCTGATATTATCGAAGATGGCCGATTCTGTCAGGGATGTCCTGACATAGAAGCCCACGATCGCTATTACCACTCCCAAAATGAACAGCAGCCTCCACCCGTAAGAGTCGAAAGCCTGCTTGGTCATCACATGAGTGAAAATAGTGATCATGGCAGACGGAATAAAACCGCCCTGGGCCATCTGTGCTATCCCGACGAACAGACCCCTGGAACCCTTCGGCGAAAGTTCGGCGGTGAGCGAAATGCCTCCGCCGAATTCGCCACCGAGCGCCAGACCCTGGATCAGTCTGAACAAGGTTAGCAGAACAGTTGAAAAAATTCCAATTTCCTGGTAGGTTGGCATCAGCCCCATTCCCAGCGAGACTACGCCCATCAGGAATATTGTTATGACAAGGGTGTTCTTTCTGCCGAGGTGCCTGTCTCCCACCCAGCCGAATAAGACGGCGCCCAGTGGACGCATCACGAAGCCTACACCAAACACGGCAAAAAGCGCCATCAAGGAAACAGTTTGATTATGGGAAGGAAAGAAGAGCGGTGCGAGCAGAACTGCCAGGTACCCGAAGACAAGGAAGTCATAGAACTCCAGGGCTGTCCCGGTCCATGCGGCAATACTCGCCTTCAGCGCTTCAGCCTTTTGAGATTGC
>JAKAPY010000040.1 GCA_021811925.1 Thermoplasmata archaeon
GTCATTTCGGACTTTGTCAGGGCGGCAAAGGTCGCTGTCAGGTCCAACTTCGACGGCATTGAGCTGCACGGTGCCCACGGCTATCTCATCCAGGAGTTCCTTTCTCCCGCGCTGAACAGGAGGGAAGACAGATACGGGGGCACGTTCGAGGGCAGGATGCGGTTTGCCCAGGAGATCATAGATGCCATCAGGTCTGAAGTTGACACCAACATGGGCATCAGGCTCAGCCTTTACGAAGACGATGCCGATGGCTACGGACCGGATTACGGCCTCAGGATTGCAGAAACGCTCAGGTCTGTCGACTATGTGCATTTCTCGGCAGGAAGATTCGCACCCCCGGGTTCCTCAATCTCATTCTACGGCGGCAAGACGCACATCGCCGATCGGCTTCCCAGGAAACCTGCGGTGAAAACAATCGTGGTAGGCTCAGTCACTGATGCGGAGGATGCCAGGAGGGTCCTGGAAAAGGCAGACTTCGTCGCCGCTGGAAGGGCATTGCTTGCCGATCCGTACTTTCCCGTGAAACTCATTCAGGGAGACAGTCCCCTCAGGCCATGCATCAGATGCAACCAGGCATGCAGGGACATAACACTGGGTGAAGTCAGGTGCACTGTCAACCCGTCGACTGGATTAGAAGCAGTGGAGAAGACGGTGGAGAGGTTCGGCGGGGAACTCACCGTTGTGGGGGCGGGCGTCAAGGGGCTAGAGGCTGCGATCTACGCCGCGAAGGCGGGAATGAAGGTAACAGTATACGACATAAGGGATGACATAGGCGGACAGCTCCTTGACATCACTGACGAGTCGAAGAAAAGGGAGTTTGAAAGGCTCATCGACTACTACAGGGAAGTGCTGAACAGGCTTCGCGTCACAATCAGGCTTGGGGTGAGGTATGCTGGCGATGGGCTTTACTGCCTTCCTGACAGGACATATCCGCCCATTCCCGAAGGTGATGGACTGTACATCGACTCCAACATATACCAGCACCATGACGAACTGCTTTCGATTGCCAGGCGGAAAAAGATCGTCGTTTCGGAGAGAAGCCTCAGCAGCCTTGACAGGGCAAGGGCTGCTGCGTTCAGGCAGGCTGCCCGGTCCCTTGGAGTGGAGTTCACATCGACGCCTGAAAGGACTCCTGATATTTCCGTGCACGAGAGGCGGCAGTACGACATACGGGCTGCCATGGTATCCGGCAGGGATGCGGCAAGGAAATACATGGAGGAGAAAAGGCAGTCACACCTGTAGCCGCGATACAGGACCTTCGAGCTGACAGGAGCATGCTCTTTCAGCGGCCCGAACACGCGCATTCTATCCTCGGTGCACCTCCGGCCAAATCACCCCTATCCGCTCTTAGGACACCAAATGGTGTTCGGCACATATCCCGTTTGAAAGCGGCGGCATCCGCCCCGGGAGATGTTCGTGAAGCTCTCCAGGAACGTTTCCGGTTGGCGGAACAAGTGTATATACACAAATGGAGTCGTTGAGCCAATGGCAGAAAACGAGTTCAGGCATCTGCCTTGGGACCGGCCCGCACACGGGAGGATGGGGCGGTGACCAAGTCCATCTACCCGGTTTCCCCACAGCACAGGAATGCCGCATAGTTGCCTGATTTCCTGGACCGGAGGCGGAATGAACTGGGCAAGGGATAACGGATATGAACCCCTATCATGAAGCGCCTGCCTCATGATTTGACGATTGTGCAGGTGAAGGCTGAAAAATATGCAAGAGGATACTGGGATCGATGAAGAATTCCGGCTGTTGATCGCGGGCCTTGCCAAGCTGAGGGAAGGCTCACTGATAGACGGCCTCAGGCATGATTCGCTTAAGGATACAATGGTTTCGGCGAAGAATGAGCTTGACGCGCTGGACGCATACTTCAGGCAGAGGCTGGCGCCGACGGCCGCGACAGATATCGCAGCCATCGCCCGTGCAAGATCGGTACTCGTTCGTTCATGCGCAACCATCTGCAGATACCAGAGTGATTTCGACACAACTATGTTGAAGCACAGAATGAATGACAACGAAATCATCAGGAGCTGTTTCGAATGGATGACAGGAGCCCTTCTTGAGCGGCTTGAACGGTTTGCCATGGCGACGAACATGTCCGGATGGGACGTGAGTGTTTCGGCGGGCCTGCCGGCCGGATTCAGCTTCAGCGTGACGCTTTCCTTCAACACTAAAGGAAATGCCTGAAAATATGCGTCTGTCCCTCATCCGCCCTGATGCAGCCCTCCCCGTGACAATGGCATAGTTTTATTGTCGTGAAGTATCTGGGCTGTCCGGAAGGAACATGAAGGTAGCTGTCATAGGCGGGGGTAAGATCGGTGAGGCCGTTGCTTCGAGGCTTGTTTCAAGCGATTTTGTAGATTTCGTGACAGTGACCAGAAGAACGGTCGGAAAGGCACAGCTCAAGGGAAAGAAGGTCAAGGTGACAGATGACAACGAGTCCGCTGCGACTGCGTCTGATGTGATCATTCTCTCAGTCAAGCCGGGCGATGCACATACTGTGCTCAGGCAGATAGGGCATGTTGTTGAAGGAAAACTTGTCATATCCCTCATGGCTGCGATAACTGCAAGAAACATTGAGAGAGCGCTTCCGGGTGCAAGGGTTGTACGTGCGATGCCAAACATCGCAGCGCTTGTAGGCGAAGCAATCACCGCATACTCGGAGGGAAGCACGGCGACACGCCATGATATCGCCACGGTTGAATCTCTCCTCTCCACCTTCGGCGAAACAATACATGTGACCGAACAGATGATGGACGCCGTTACTGCGCTTTCAGGCAGCGGCCCCGCATACATAGCCCTGCTGATAGAGTCGATGGTAAGCGCAGGCCTTAAGGTCGGCCTGCCAAGGGATACCGCCTTCCAGCTTGCAACGAAGACGCTCACAGGGACTGCGGGCCTCCTTAGAGACAGAATGATGCATCCCGCTGAACTGAGGGATGCAGTGACTACGCCCGCTGGAACCACAATTGCGGGCATCTATGAGCTCGAAAAGGGATCGGTCAGGACCGCAATGATGAATGCGGTGGAAGCAGCCACTCTGGCAGCCAGGAAGATCTCAAAGGAATTCGAGGAAAAGGGATGAACAGGATACGGGTGCCTGCAAGAGAAAATGTGCTATGGGCACAGCTTCAGCGGGTCCCGGTTGGTGCAGTTTCCACGATGTGCTCCTGAGCCTGTTTTCCGCCCCTGAGCATTGACGGTATGATAGCGATCAGCAGAAAGGCAGTTGACAGGTAGAAGACAAGGTGTATCGATGTTATGAAGTCGGAGAACGAAAAGCTCCCCGATGAGGATCCGCCTACGAATATCTGCTCGAGCATGCTGAGCGGCGTCGCCTTCGTCATGATGAGGAATGCGAGCCCGAGGCTGAACGTCTGGCCGACATTGACGAGCGTTGTGCTCACGCCCGATGCTATTCCACGCCTCTGCGCGGGAACTGAATTCATTATGGAAGATCTGTTGGGGGATGCGAATATCCCCATTCCGCTTCCAACAAGTATGAGCGGTATAGCCATCGCCTCGAAGGTGACCGTTGCAGATACCGTCAAAGCAAGCAGCATGAAACCAACAGCCGACACAACCAGCCCTATTGTAGAGATGCCCCTTGCGCCGAAACGATCCGACAGTATTCCGCTTACGGGGCCGAATGCAACAAGCGATGCGGATATGGGGATGAGGAAGATGCCTGCCTCGAGCGGATTCAGCCTCATCGTCGGGCCCTGAAGGTAGAAGACAAGAACTAGCGTGACTGCCCCTCTGGCGAGTGAATTGAGGAAGATTGCGCTGTTCCCGGCAGAGAAGAGCCTCAGCTTGAAGAGGGACAGGTCGAACATCGGATGCGGGACACGCCTTTCTATGAAGAAGAATGCAACTATCAAGACAATCCCTGAGAATATGAGCGACAGCGATTCGATGGAAGGGATTGCCGCAAGAGCGTCCGTGGTCACTCCAAGAAGAAGCACGGAAAGGCCGCTTGCGAAGGCTATATTGCCTGTCAAATCGATCCTCGATTTTCCCTCCAGTGTACCCTTCTCCTTCAGATGATATCTTGACCAGACGGTGGCGAATACGCCGATCGGTATGTTGACCCAAAAGATTGATCTCCAGCCCAGGACTGTCGTGAGCACTCCGCCCAGAATGAGTCCCGTCACAGATCCTACAACAATGGAAACCTGGTTGATGCCGAGTGCCATGCCCCTCTCATTGGAAGGAAACGCATCCGTGAGAATGGCTGCGCTGTTTGAGAAGAGGAATGCACCGCCGAAAGCCTGGACCATCCTGAATCCTATCAGCTCCGGGCCGCTCTGTGCCAGGCTGCACAGGCCTGAGCCCACGGTGAACAATGCAAAACCGAAGTTGTAAAGCCTGACTCTCCCGAACATGTCGGCGAGGCGCCCGAAGTTGACAAGGACAGATGCTGTGACAAGCTGGTATCCGAGCAAAATCCAGAGAAGGTCGAGGACTGTAATGCCCGGCAGCTCCCTGCCTATTGTGGGGAGCGCGATAAGCACTATGTTGCTGTCAAGAGAAGCCATCAGCGTGCCGATGGTAGTATTGCTGAGAGCGACCCATTTGTACTGCATTTAGGGGTTTCAACTCGAGGGTGGGCTATTTATAACGAGTCGTTAGAAGCAGGTTGTAATTGAATGTTTTCAAATCATCACATGAGTCGCGTCGTGAATGGATTTCCTGCGGATTCGTTTGCACAATACAGCTTAAGCATTGTGGGTGTGATGGGAAGGGGGCGACAGCGGGCTGAAAGGAAAGGTGCAAGCACCTGCAGGCAGGGCAAACGAGGCCTGCGATTTGTCAGTCAGATGAAAGACGCGCCGTCTCCGATCACGGTCATCCACTTCCTGATGCGCCACTTTTTGACTACTCCGTTGACAACGTATGGATCGGACTTTGCGAAGGACTCGACGCTCTCCAGCGAGCGCCCCCGGAAAGCAAGCACCGCGCCGTCGGACGGCTCCGCAAGAGCACCTGCGAGTATCAGGTCACCGCGTTCAAAGGATTTCTTCAGATGTTCAAGGTGAGCCGCCCTTAACGTGACCCTTTTTTCCATGAAATTGTCCACAACTTCGTAGAAAAGCAGATAGTGCATTTCCAGTCCACTCCCGACTCCGGATCGCATTGGTATATTTATTTCCAGCAGCGTTCAGTGGAAGGTTCAGGCAAGCCTGTTGGTCAGTGTGCCAAGCCGCTCTATCGTCACGCTTATCTCGTCCCCCTTCTTCAGCCAGTTCCTCTGCGATGACGGTTTGCCGAGTATGACTCCGCTGGGAGTTCCTGTCAGTATGATGTCCCCCGGCCTCATGCGGACGTACTGAGAGATGTAGCTCACTATGCTTGAGCAGCTGAATATCATGTCCGAGGTGCTCGAGTCCTGGCGCAGCTCACCGTTCACATGAGTCTGAATGCGAAGAGAATCGGGGTCACCCACCTCATCCGAAGTCACCAGGTAAGGGCCGACCGGACAGAACGCATCCGGTGTCTTCCCAATAAGCCACTGGCTTGTCCTCAGCTGCAGATCCCGTGCTGAGAAATCGTTAGCCGGGAAGTAGCCGAAGACACTTGCGAGCGCCTCATCCCTCCCGACGCAGAATGTCTCCTTTCCGATCATGAGTCCAAGTTCGCCCTCATAGTCAACCTGGGTTGCATTTGGCGGGAGGGGTATGAGTTGCCTGTGGCCCGAAACGGTGTCGGAGAACTTGCTGAATATGACAGGGACCTCGGGGATCGGCATGCCTGTTTCAAGAGCATGTGACCTGTAATTCAGCCCGACGCATATTATCTTGGAAGGGCGGGGGACACATCCGAGAAATTCAACTTCATCTTCACCGACGAGTGAATCTGAGATCTCATCCAAGGCAGGCAAATCCTCCTTCCGGAGTCTTTCGAGGGCCGTTCCATCCTGGAGCAGCCTGCCAAGCGTGAATGATCTGTATGGCGACGAATCTGGCAATGCACTGAATGGAAGAATGGAATCGCCTACAGCCGTCCCGAAGCATTCCTGTCCATCGAGGATGAAGTGCGCGAATCTCATGCAATCACCGGCCAAAGCCGACTGGGTGAAGCCAAACAAGTCTGACCTATTTAAACAGGCACGAATGGAATTGTTGGCCACATATCAGTCAACTGTCTTCGACTCACACTCTTTTCAGTGTGGTTGTTTGAAGTATGCAACAACTCCAGGCCTCGTGAAGTAAATCAGGAACAGTATGCCCATGACTGTGCCAAGAGGGAAGTGTATGAGCCATAGCACCGCGAATATGATGTTCAATATCCTGGCCCAGTTCCTCCCGCTGAACAACGCAACTGCCAAAATCAGTTCTATAACACCAAGACCGACAAAAAACAGGCCGAGTATAGGCAGAAACGGAATGAAAATAAGCAGAGCGGTTGCAAACAAGCCGATGAATATTGTGGCAATCGACACGAGAATCTGAAGAAGGGCAAGAAGTGTCACACCCACAGGCCTTTCGATGCGGCCCGGTCGAACCGACCTGAAATTGACTTCACCGCAGTTTGCACAGTAAGCAGCCCCTGGATCATTGGGCGCACCGCACCTCTGGCAGTACTTGACTCCGGACCCCCCATATGGGACTGGCGTTGATGGCGTCGCGGCACTCATGCTTTTTCCCTCTGTTCTTTGACATAGCCCTGTTTATTAATTAGTTTCCCCGCTCATCCATTTTGTGAATGACGGGTCGAGGGGAGTGCACGTGTGCTTGCGTTCTTCTGGTCTGCCGGGTATGGCCCTTTCCAGAACTCAATTGTGACAGTTGTTCCCCTCCGCTGTTATACTTTTCTGCCCTTTCCGGTTGCTTTGTTCGATTTCCATCTAATAACGTTCAAATACCCTTCACATCGGTCCAGCATGCCATATGAAGGGAAAGGTAATAGGAGCAATAATAGCGGTGGTGCTGATAGCAGGCGGCGGCGTCTATTACTTTGGCTTCTACAACACGGGAGGGACCCTGAATGTCAATGTGACGGACCCCTTGCCGGCAGGATGGAGTTCCGTATACGTGAACATCTCGTCGGTTTCAATCCACAATTCGACCGGCGGAGGCAGCGGTGCCTACACTAAGACATTCTCCACTCCGGTCACAGTGAATCTAGCCAAAGCCACTAGCACTTCGCTCTTCCTGACAAGCCTGAGTCTGCCCCCTGGCCATTACCAGATGATCAGGGTGGTAATAACAGGCGCCTACGGTGTGTACAACAATGCTGGCAAGCCACAGACATACACCTTCACACTTGTGAACGGAACCGTTGACATAGCAGGGCAGTTCTCGATCACCAAGGGAGCGACAACAACAGTCACCCTCGACTTCAACAGCGCGCAGGCAGTTCATGGCAGCGCTGCAGCAGGATTTACGATGACCCCGGTTGTTGCGATGACCGTCGGTTAGGCAATTTTTCCCCCAATTTCTTAACTTGATTTTTCATACACACAGAGGCTGCTGTTCGGGACTTGGCATTACATTAATTATTGCCGGGGTGATTCCACCATGCTGCTGGTGGAAAGATGACCAATAATTCACATCCTGACATCACATTTCTTGAAGAACTTTCGATCAATGCATGGCCGGCTCTCAGAACAGTGGTCTACGATGGCTGGATGCTACGTTTTTCAAACGGCTATTCGCGGAGGGCAAACTCCTGCCATGCCCTGTATGACGGGACAATTGACACAGAGGAGAAGATATTGTTCTGCCAGGAAATGTACAACGGCAGTGGTCTGGAGTCGGCCTTCAAACTCACCCCTGCATCCCGCCCTGAAAATCTTGAACCATTGCTTGAGCATCGGGGATACCTGCGCGGAGCTGAGACTTCCGTCCAGACGCTTGACCTGCAGGGCGGAGTCGTGGATGACCGTGCGGATTCTGTGGAGCTGTCGGCTCGCATGAGTGACGAATGGCTGACTGCATTCTGTATGATGAGGGGACTTGATGACAGCAAGAAGTCGATAGCATCGATAATGCTGTCAAACATAGTTCCGGGGCGAGGATTTGCTTCAGTCAGGGACGTAAAGGGAAGGATAGTTGCATGCGGGCTCGCTGTCAGGCAGGGGAAGTACTGCGGGCTGTTCGACATTGTTACGGACACTGGCTCAAGAGGAAAGGGCATCGGGAGGAGGCTGACTGGCGACCTACTGCGCTGGGGCAGGGAGCAGGGGGCTGAAAAGGCATACCTGCAGGTGATGGTTGAAAACATACCTGCGCTGCGCCTTTACTCATCAATCGGATTCCATGAGGCATACCGATACTGGTATCGCACGAAGCATTTGCCTGAACGGGCCGCCTGAATGAGAACGGCTGTCGTGTATGCTGCTGATGGAAAGTTATACAGCATTCCAGTCTTTTCACCGAACATGACTTCCGGCACAGCAGGAAACGCTGATTCAGGCGCTATGCCGGAAGAAGGCCGTCACGCCAGTGCCAGAGATGTTCTTCTTTTCGCACTTACCTTCATTGCCGGGAGTGTCGACGCGATAAGCTTCCTTGGGCTCGGGCAGGTCTTCACAGCGAACATGACTGGCAACACCATACTGATGGCCATTGCAGTCGGAAACGCAAAATTCCTGGCTGCCAGCAGGTCAGTGGTCGCCCTGCTTGCATTTGCAGGAGGCGGACTTCTTGCAGGAAAGCTTGTGGATCCGGGAAGGAACAGGATTGTATGGTCGACAAAAATCACCAGGGTCCTTGAAATTGAGCTCGTATTCATCCTTGTTTTCGCTGCAGCATGGTTCATTGTCGGCGGCTTACCCGGACAGGATGTCGTTCTTCCACTCATTGCGCTGAGTGCCTGCGGAATGGGGATCCAGAGCGGTGCGGCAAGGCGTTTATCGGTCTCCGGAGTATCCACCGTTGTCGTGACTAGCACGCTGACGGCGCTGATGGCCGAGCTTGCGGCGCTGGGGACTTCAACGCCGAACAAGACAAGATGGGTTGCTGTCATGTTGTCTCTTTTCGGAGGAGGAGCGGCAGGGGCAGTCCTGCTGTCAGTGACAAGGGCTTATGCGGCCATGCTGCCTCTGGTGGTGCTGTGTGCAGTGTGCCTGGCTGCAGCAAGACGGTTTCACTGACTGCCGCATAGCAAGGTTGTCTTTATCGGGTCGGCAGAATTGGCGACGGAGTCGTGGAAAATCGGTGGTGAAAACACTGCCTTATCAAGAGGGGCCCTTATCCTCCGGCACATCCTCTATTTCTGCCACTGCGGCGGGAGTAGGCTGCGTTTCAGGGGGCGGAGGGGGTTCAGGTGCAATCTTAAGAGGTGCGACAGGTTGCACCGGGGCCGACGGCTCTGCAGCAGCAGGCGGAGTCATTTTCATCTTCCACCTTCTGTGTGAAGAGTATTCCGAACGAATCGCAAGTAGCATGAAGACTGTCAGGAGAAGGTAGGAAATGGCGAGAATCTCAACAAATGATGTGCTCGGGGACAGGTGAGAAATCACCCCATACATGGATTTAGCAAAGTATGTCGGGAACATCATGAAGATAATATTGCCGGCCACGTTGACCTGTGTAACTTGGGACTGGAGGACAAAAGTGTGCGCTCCCGAAACGAACGAGTAGGATATCGATGGAAGAACGTACGACCCCGGATTCGGTGCGCTGAAACTGAAACGTGCATCGAACGACTGGTTCGGACCGAGTGATGTGCTGTTGGCATATCCTTCGCCAGCCTTTGCAGTCGTCAGGCCAGACTGCAAAGTGATTACGCCGGGAAAATGAACAGAGAGATCGTTCACGGCAGAACTACCTACATTTCTGACAACCGCGCTGACTGCAACCGATGATCCTGCCGCTGCACCGGTGGTTGAAATGACGACGTCCGGTGGAAGTGGCGAAGAGTATGTCAGACTGGTACCGGGGTTTATCTGACTCGCGGGGGACTCATTCACGAATGTCCAGCCCTGGCTACTGAAGCTGCCGTTTACCCCTTGAATATTGTCCGTGTATACGGTCCCGTTGAAGCCTGAAGGGAATGAGGCTAGAGTCAGGTCGTTGTAACCGGTGGGGCTTAATATGAACAGGGCGGAGGCTGAGGCCGTGGGGCTGAATGACACCGGGCTTGAACCTATGACAGAGGACAACTGCAGTGCGTGCGTTCCTCCGCCGTAGGCAAAACCACTTTTGTAAAAAAGGCCCATGCAGAAGGATATGTTCCCATGTGGAAGAGCGAACAGGGACGTCTGCGCCCCTCCACCCAGCTGGGACAGAATGCCCGAGCTTGAAGAGTAACCGATTGCAAGAATGCCTGAAGCGTAACCAGTGGCCGTCGGAGTATACAGAGAGCCGGAGGCAAGCTGATTTGAAAGGCTCATGATGAGTCCGTCTGAATGCAGGGAAGGCAGGTAGTAACTGGCGATTGAAGCCGCCGCCTTTTCCGAGGACAAGTCGCTTCCGTAGACAAAGAATCCGCTGCCTGCATTGGAAGGGGAGGAAGTCGAATTGCCCGTCGGGAGCCCCGTTGAAGACAAAGATCCGAGTGAACTGTTGGCAATACCAATCAGCTGGATGAAATTCGACCCGGTCACTTTAGAGTAATAGGATACCTGTTCATCCGCAACCTTTTGTGCCGGCACAGGCCCCGGGTTGGTTGTTATGAGCAGCAACCCGGGGGGCAGCAGCTGCATAAGGGTTGACTCGGAGAAATTGCCAAATGGCAGGGCGCCCGAAGTTGGTCCGGAACTGGCTACCGGTGAGCTAATGATAGCCTGAAGTGGCATATTGGCGAGGTCGTGCGAAAGGAGAAGGAGCGACATCCCCACCTGGGAATTGTACGGCACTGAGTTCTGCGGAAGCGAGTAATTGGACCCGAACATGTATCCTGAATAAAGGTTGCCGTCCGAAGAAATAAGATTGACAGATGTTTCATCATATGCATCCTGTGTCACACCACTTCGGGCGACGTCGACGCCAGAAACCGCGGATTGCCCGGGAACAGGATGCGATGATAATTTGCCCACGGCGTTGCTCATTCCTGCAAACGTGGTGAAAGCTGCCATGGATATTCCTGCTGCACCGGCTGAAGGATATCCGGCCGGTTGCGACGACAACTCGAAAGAATTTTGATTCTGTGTCTGGTAAAAAGCGCCTGATGCAGAGGAGACAACGAAGCTGAGAGCTACCACAAGCGCAAGAAGTGTGATCGCCTGCCCCGTGGCCCTGCGAATGTTGACAGAGTGGCTGTTTTCACGGCTCAGGATGTATTTCCTGAAGTAATGCGCAACCAGTGACGCCACCACAAGTGATACCACGAAAGTGAAAATATTAATCAGGATGAACGGGAGAGCGTACGACGCGATTGCGTTGAAGAGCGAAGAAGGGCTGCCCGATGAACTGGACACGGAAGAACCAAAGGTGGACAGGAATCTCTCGAGCGTGCTGAATGCCTGAGAGATCACCGGTTCAGAGAGTATTGTCATTATGTTGGTTCCCGCGGGCGGTACGGGAATGGGAGGCAAAGCGGATATTGGCAAAGGGGTTGTTGTCCCTCCACCTGACTGCCCGGGAATTAATCCAGATCCGCTGGGCAGAAGGCTGAAGAAGATGCCAAGACCGCCAATGATGATAATGACCCAGCAGGCAACATGCACGAAGATCATCGACACAATGGATCCCAGAACCCGCCTTGCCGATAGCCCGACTATGACAGCGATCGCGACCCATGCAACAATCACTATCGGGTAAATCAGCGGGTCGCCAAGCAGCAGGAAGACGAGTCCCATCATCAGGCCAGTTCCGCTACCAAA
>JAKAPY010000041.1 GCA_021811925.1 Thermoplasmata archaeon
GTGCGCACCGCATTCACACAATGCCCTGAACGTGGAAGAACCGCATTCCGGGCAGATGCGTGCATTCATCTCAAGCGTCAGATCCTTCTTCCTTGCGGCCTCCGAAAAGAGCCTCTGCATGCCCCCGTCCTGTCCGAGGGGGAAAAGGGCGTGTGGTGCGGGTTTCATCTTTCTCTCCGCCGCCTTCTCCGGCCTGGCCATCCTGGCCCCTATCCTGGTGACCGCGCGCGGCATTATGCTTACGCCAGCAAGGCCGCTGACAGTTTCAAGGACGGTTGAGAACATGCCTGGCTGCCTGACCCTGTCTATCTTATTGCCGGTCACCGACATTCCAAGGCACAGGAGGAGCTGTGCCGACTGTTCATGCACCTCAATTCGTCCGTCCCTTACCTTGTGGAGCACACCAAGCCTCTCAAGGGTCGGCTTGCAGCCGGGCAGCGGGATGATGAGCACCCCGTTCTCAATGCTCCCGGACGAGGAGATGCAGTCAATCAGCTCGTATAATTCGCTCAAGGATATGTCGCTCCAGAACAGGTTGTATCTCGGATGGAGGGGTACCCCGTGTTCCAGTGAAATGCGCAGCGCTTCGGCAAGCGTCTGCTTCTCCCAGTTTGCAGGCAATCTTTTGAGCTTCGTTCGAAGGAGTGCCCTGTGCCACTCAGTTGAGTAGCCCGCAGGCACAAGCGGGTGATTGTTTTCAAGGAATTCGCCGTAGGGTATCAGTATCTCCCCCGCATCGATTATCTCGGTTATCTCCGGCAGCCTTGCTGTCGCCTCCTCCACTGTGTTGAGCTGGATGACTTCACCGTCCCTGAGGAGCACGATCGGGCCCTCTATCTCATCGCATGGAGTCACAGCCCCAGCTTTCCCCGGCCTCTCCAGCTTTATCTGCGTGCCTATTGCAATGAAACTGTCCATCACATACATCGTGGCCGGGTTCAGTGCCACGGCTGCAAGGCCGGTTGTCCTTCCCCTTCCGTATCTCAGGCGGAAGCCGCCGACCCTCGAAGGATGGCAGAAGATTGGCCTCCCGGCCACCATGTCCTTGACATACTTCTCACTTGGAGTAATACGCTCCTCGTCGTCATCGGTCGAAACTGCCTTGGACGCGAGTTTCTCGAGGAAGCGCCAGCCGTCAAGTTTCAGCGTGCTGACGTGCTTCATCAGCTTGGAAGCCTTCTGGCACATGCCGTCGGCGATTACGATGCAGGCTCCACCCCTCAGCCTGTTGGTCACTATCCTGGGAAGGTCCCTGTAACCGGATACCTCTTCGTCCTCCGTTCCCTCGCCGTCTATGCATATGGGGCAGTTGGTTACAATCAGCTCTATCTCTTCGGGCGCCGGTTCATACTGGAGATGCTGCTTCTGCCTGTAGAGCGGTATCTCCTCCTTGAAGCGCTCGATCTCCTGTTCGGTGGCCATGTATGCACCTATGCCCAGCTTCCTTCTGACAACATCGGCAATCAGGACGCTCAGCGCCTGCCCCGTCCCGCCTGCAGATCTTATGGGGCCGGAAAAGAAAAGAGAAACATATTCACTGCCGTCATTGTTCTTTGAGAGTTTTACACCTGCTATTCCCTCGAGCGGTGCAACGAGTATGCCCTCGGTCAGTATGGCCAATCCCACCCTGATTGCCCTTTCGAGCACCTCGAGCTTGTTGTCCGCGTTCTCCGAGGCTATCTCGCCAGCGATGATAAGTGACATCTCCTCCCTGTTGTATTTCTCGGACAGTTCCCTTATCCTGCCAGCAACCCCCTTCACACTGTATTCCGAGAGAAGTTCTTCCACCCTGGAGGCCATGTCCTCTGCAAAAGGTATTTCCACTTCAATTTCCGGATCTATTCCCCTGCTCCTTGCCCGTCCGGCTATCGTGAAACAGTTGCTTGCCTCCGAAGAAAGCTTCGAGAAGTAATCACCCATCTGGGGTGAAGCAGCCACTCTTGTCGTTCCCACCTATATCAGGCTCTCTCTACCAGTAGGATGACACGTAGATTAATGTTTTTTCCGATTGGTGGGGAATTGACTCTGGCAGATCAGTCTTTTATGAATTCGCCGCAGGAGACGCAGACGACGGACCTCGCGCTCACCTCTGTGCCGCATGCGCGGCACTTCACCAGCTGCTGCTCAAGTGTCAACTCGCTTTCCTGCTCATCCGGTTCGTCCAGCTCAATCTCTTGCCCGTGCTCCATGACCTTCTTCGGCCCGTCCCTGACAATTGGAGCAATCCGCGGCCTCACTTTTTCAGTCTCGATTGTCCTGACGGAACTCTTCTTTGACTTGATGTCCATGGCGTATCTGCCTGCTTCAGCGCTTTCCGCCGCCACCCTGTACATCTCATCGGTCCCGGCCTGCTGGGGGGCGGCTATCCTTCCCATGCCATTGTCCGGCTGCCTGCCCTTTGACTTTCCAAATCTGTTTTGGCTGTGCGTTATGACCTCGTTGTCAACGTCGGGTGGGGGCTGATGCATGACACCCGGCTGTCTCCCCTGAAGTCCAGCGCTTGCCCCCGGCGAAGGAATGTGGGCCTGTTCCAGCTCATGGTCATCATTCTCCGCCGGTGTGCGCGAAGGCCCGGCCAGGTCCTCCCTGTCGCTCTCGGCCGGGGCGCGCCCGTCTGGTTCGGCGCTTACATTGCCACTCGATTCCTGTCTTTTAGCCTGAAGACCGATCTTCTGCATAATTTCGAGGGCATTGTCATATTCGGTTGCAAGCAAATCTATTTCCCTCTTAAGCTTGCTTGCTAACTGGCTTATCTCTTCCCGGTCTTTCAGGTCATCACCCTGGGTGTGGTACCGTTTGATAAAGCCGTCCGAACAGTACAAAATGCTTATCCAGAGGTTTCTCTTTTTGATAGCCAAGACTCGATTCCCGTTTTCTTTCCAACCAGCAGCGCGTCAAGCGCACTCAGCAGTTCCTCCACACCCTCCCCGGTAACAGAAGAGACGGCCAGGCCATTTTCCGGCCGCTTAACATCAGACTTACTGTAGACGAGCAGAGGATGCTCCGGTGAAAACTCGCTTATTATCCTGTGGAAGAGTTCGGTCTGCTGCTCTACGCTGTAACCGCATGTTTCCGACGCATCCACAAGATACAGCAGGACGTCCGCCAGGTGCCTGACGGCGGCGATCGCCTTTCTCTCGTACACATTACGAGTTTCGAATGCCCGTTCCGTCAGTCCCGGGCAGTCGACAAACTGCACCTTCTTCCACCCCACCATCCTGTGTCCAACAATCAGGGTGGTGGTCGTGAAGGGATAAGATTCGACCCTTGTCCTGGCGTTTGAAAGCCTGGATATGAGCATGCTCTTGCCCACGTTCGGATAGCCTGCAATTACAACGCTGTTCCCTGCCTGCAGATCGGGCACCTCCCTGAGCTTCACCGAGGCCATCTGCAGGAACTCTATATCCTCGCCAGCCGCATGTATTATCGAAGAGACCCTGCCGTAGGCCGAATCCCTCAGCTGATGTATTCTCGAAACTGAAGCGCTTTTTGCGATATCCCTTGCGATCCTGTTAGTAATTGTCACAATCATGTTCTTTGTGCCGTGGACCTTCCCGATGCTCAGCTTGAGCTTGTCCGCACCCACGAGCAGATCGGCTATCTCCCATTCGAACTTGTTCTTCTCGAATGAAGGGAAGCCAGTGATGTAGGATGAGAATTCCCTGTCTGCCGCGCCCGAAATGGCATGCAGCTTCCTTATGCTCCTGGCCTTTATCTTCGCGACAGGGTCCTTGCCGCCTGCCTGCGTCCTCGAGGCCGCCTTGAACAGCATGTCGATGATATCGTCCGGGCTCTGCACATGGGGGAGTTTCATTTCTCTTCCTGCTGTACCTTGAGCTGTTGGGGTTGATAAAAGTGCCGAAGAAAGTATTTTTGCCATTTGGTGCATCTGCAGGCAATGAACTTGTACCCAGACAACGACAGGTTTTCGCTTGAGCCCAGCTTCGATCTGATGTATGATGGAAAAAGGCTGATGAGCGAGGCCGAACTGCTGGCAGTCAAGAGATACCTTGCGGGTGAAGATGTGTCCCAATCCCAGCTCTCGGCAATCAACTCGAGGTTCAGGGCTGTCACAGGGGTGCCAGCACTGGCGGAGGATGCTCATTCAGTCACATCCGAGTGCAGGAATGCAATTTCCATTTTCGAAATCAAGGTGCATCTTTCAAGGGAACAGCTGGTGCACAGATGGAAAAGCCCCAGCGTCGCAGCGGACTCCATCGTTTTTGAGAATGGCAGGGTGCTTGTGGTAAGAAGGAAAAAGGATCCGTACAAGGATTATTTTGCACTTCCAGGTGGCATACTTGACGATGATGAAACGCTCGAGGAATGTGCCGTGAGGGAGCTCCGTGAGGAGACCGGGCTCAGGGGGGAGGTGGTCGGCCTGCTTGACGTTTTCTCGGACCCGAAGAGGGACCCGAGGGTCAGGATGGTTTCAGCTGTATTCGTTGTGCGTTCAACCGGGGGGAAACTCGAGGCGGGAGACGATGCATCGGATGCGGCATTCGTCGCCATCGGCAGCCTTCCCCATCTCGCATACGACCACGACAGGGCGATACGGGAGTTCAGGGATTCGGTTTACTTCAAAGGGCGGGAGTGAGTTCCTCTTCCGATCTGTAGTAAGGCAGGAAAACCAGTTTCTCATGCGCAGGATCAACCGAGAAACCGCCAGCAACATCGTCGTCTCTCCCCTGGGAAGTCTCCGCGGCCAGGAAATAGAACTGTACTTCCGGCCTTGCGCTCGCGCTGCTCTTCACGCAATTGAGGTGGACCGTATCGTTGAATGAGAATGTCGTCGAGTAGGATGGATTGACAGCTGTCATGTAAGCTCCTGTTTCGAGAGCTTCCTTCGGTCCCAGGTCTGCGGCAGGGATGTATACGAATATTTTTCCTTCACTGCCTTCCTTGATGAAATTTTTCACATTCTTGTGCTTGTCTGAGTCAAGCGAAGGGACCTTGAAATTGCAGAAGAAGCGCCAGAAGGGGACGTATACCCTCTCTCCGACCCTGACATTGCCGAATTTCGCTATCTCAACATCCACATTTGACTTTTCACCCGGCTCATGCAGTGATTTGCAGTTCGGGCAGTATGCCAGAACTTCATTCTTCTCCATCTTCGTGTTTCGTCCGCATCTTGGGCACTTTTCGGCCATCGGGTTCAGGCGCTCACTCTCCTGGTCTTCGGCTTTGGGGCGAGCCTTGAGCTTCTGAGAGCCAATCTCAGCAGGTTTGCAATGATGAACAGGGCCGCGCCAGTTGTGCAGAGTCCAAACTCAAGCCCGTGGAATCCTTCGACGAAGGAGAGTGCGATGCCGGCTGAGAGCATTGAGCCGCTGACTGTGGCCAGCGCCACCTCGGAAACAAGCTTCTCATCTCCCACAGGTATGTCCACCACATTCATCGACTGACCCGTCACTCCGTCGATTGTCAGTGAATGCTCGCCGTTCCGTGTCCTGAACCTCACTATCCATGCAGGGTAGAGTGCCAGTATCGGTTCTTCGAAGCTGACCGACAATGTCCTGCCAGCCTCAGGCACATTACCAATGGATGAAACTTCGACTGCCATTATCTCCTCCGCCTCTTTCTTCAGTGCGGCCGGGGATATCTTGACATGCACCATTGGGAACTCACTCTCGGGCGAAATGCGGGCGTCGGAGCCGCTTATCTCTTTGGGAGTTCCGATGGAGGCGGTGTTTTCATAGGCCGGCAGCCTTACCTCCTTCTTCAAGTTGAGCGGAAGCAGTTCACCTTCGGATGACCTGAACCATCCTGCGGCGCGGCATGTGAGCTTCCACACAGGCAGATAGACCGGGAACGTTTCAATGATTTCAAGCTTGTTTCTCCTGGATTTGCCGAGCTTGGGCCCAACTATCTCCATCGCCCTCTGCCTCGCATCATTCATCATCAGTTCGCTTGTGTAAGTAAGCAGCCAGGCACCAGAACTGTCACGAGGCAACCTGTGGGCCGTCCCGCACGAGGGACAGGCGGCAACAGGGGAGAATTCCTCAAATACCACGGGTGAGCCGCACTCCATGCATCCGCTTTTTGCTATCAACTCAGTTCCTCCTTCTTTCGTCTTGCAATGTGGACTGTGAACCCCGCAGTGACTATGACCGCCGCAAGTGCCAGCATCCAGCTCACGTAGGCAAGCGCTCCCTCAAGTCCCAGGGCAACGAATGCGGCTGCAGCAAGGGGCATGCCGCTCTTCCGCTCAATCTCTACGCTCAGATCGCCCGACACCCGGCCGGAGTAGCCGTCGACGGTGACGGTGTTTAGCCTGCCGTGGTAGACATACTGGGTGCACCAGAAGGGATAGTAACACATCGTCCTTGTTGAAGGGTCGATGGAGAGCAGCTGCCTGTATGCCGAAGGGCCAAGGGTCGGCTTGATCAGTTCGGACTGATCGGCTGCTGTGACAAGAAGAGGCTGAGCATCCACGCCATCCATTTCTATGTTCCTTACTCCCGGTTCGGCTACCGCAACAGCGCTTCCGACCACACCGCTCCTTTCCCCGTTTCTGGCCCTTCCATAAACGAAGACAGGGTAGTATTTTCTTGTCATTTTGGCGAGTTCAATGTTCTTGGAAAATTCCCGACCGCCCTTGACTCCCGAAGCCCACTCCATTATTCTTGCAGTGGCCTCCTGCTCATTCAGCCTGCAGGCTGCAACGAGCGGTATGTACGACCCGAACTCATCACAGTAGAATGCGGTTCCACACCTTGCGCATATCACAGGCAACGAGGCAACTTTTTCAAGATATGGCCCGGAGCACGAGGGGCACCTGACACCACTCACGGGGCACCACCGCTCGTCCGTGAAATGGAACAGTAATCAATTGAATGCAGCATGATCCCATCCGTCTGACACATCGTCATACGATTATATTTAAATTTCCTCGGCAGATATCACACCCGGTTTTCAACCATGCATAGCTCTTCATGGTCGCAGCGGCTGTCTGCGGTTAAGAGATTGACAGTAACCGTTATCCTCTTGATACCATGATCCATCAAATCCGTAGAGGTGTTATCGGTTGAAGGCATGGCGTTTTTCAGAGTTCGGGGGAATTGACAGGCTTCATCTGGAGACTGCGAATATCCGTGACCCTGGACCCGGTGAAGTCAAGATCTCCGTTGCGTATGCTGCCATCAACCACGTGGACAGGCTCGTGATCGGAGGCAGGCTCAAGTGGGTCCCCCTGCCGAGGATTCCGGGGGCCGAGTACGTCGGAACAGTGGTCCAGAGGGGCGAGGGCGTCGAAGACTGCTCTGTAGGGGACAGGGTTGCCGTCTTCCCCAAGATGTTCTGCGGCAGGTGCAGATTCTGCACCACGGGCCAGGAAAGCGTATGCCTGGAGGCATGGAACCCCGAACGTGCACCAGTTGATCTCTCGACGAACATGCTGCCCTCCTCGATGGACGGCGGATGGGCTGAGGAAGCAATAGCCCCTGCAAGGAACCTGGTTCCCCTGCCTGACAGCATTGGCTTCAGGGAGGCCGCATGCCTTCCGCTCAGTGCGATGACCGCACACCACATTGTTAAACGCGTTTCACCAGTTGCAGGCAGTACGGCGCTCGTCATGGGGGCAACCGGCGGAGTTGGTGCCTTTGCCGTGCAGTTGCTCAAGCTTGCTGGTTGCACCGTGATTGCAGTGGTAAACAACAAGTCACAGGAACAGGCGATTCGCGATATGGGTGCTGACCATGTGATTCCCCGGACCACCTCACCTGTCAAGGAAGAGGCAATCCGCATGTCGGGCGGTTATGGGGTCGACATTGTGGTTGATTCCCTCGGCCAGACAACATTCGCTTCGTCCGTCGGATCTCTTGCCCCCTGCGGTAAGTACGTGACGGCTGGCACGCTTACCGGACCGGTGAGCGAACTCAGTCTCATGCTCGTATATTCCAGGCAGCTTCAGATCATTGGGTCGACTACAGGCTCAAAGAAGGACCTTCGGGCGGTCATCGAACTTGCAGCTTCAGGGAAAATCAGGGCGGTTATAAGCAGCACCTTTGATTTCGATCGGCTCCCCGATGCGGTGGAGAATTACATGCTGCAGGGGCGAATGGGGAAGGTTCTCGTCCGCATTGGTGAACCTTGATTTACGTCCAGTCTTTCGTGGAGAAGATTGACTTGCATTTTATTACCTTGGCGAGCCCTTTCACGCCCGCGACTCTGAAAATCGCGGACATAAGCCAGTCCCTGCTGAAACTGACAGACGCATACTGCATCATCCTGCGTGCAGTCGCCAATTCCTTTCCGACGGCCCTTCTCCAGTCGGCTTCGTAATTCTCAAGCGGAGTGCCATTCTTCAGGTGGCTTGCTGCCGCCCTGCCAGCTATCCTTCCGCACAACATCGATATCTGGATTCCGCCGCCGTTGGTGGCCATCACATGACCCGCCGCATCCCCGGCGAGAATGACATTTCCCTTCACGCTCCTCGCGACGGGCCCGGACATGGGAACCCACCCGCCTGCGATAATCTGTTTTGGCTTCGTCCTGTATTTGTCGGCGATTTCGTTTATGAATCCCTTGGCGTACTTGCCAACACTTTCACCAGATTTGTCAGGATCTGCGCCAAGGCCGACATTTGCCCCGCCGTTCTTTGGTATTATCCAACCATACCCGCCGGGAGCAGCACTGCCGAAGTACATGTATACATCATCGTCGAAGTCGCCATCCATTGTTGTCGACATGGCAGGGTACAGAAGCCGCGGCCCTTCCAGTCCGATTGATCTTCTCACAAGAGAGAACGGCCCGTCCGCGCCGACCACCACACTCCCCTCGAAGTCTCCTCTTGTCGTTGAAAGAGCATGAGCGCCATCAAAGTGGGTCAGTTTTGTGTCGGTCATCACCGTTGCCCCTGCTTTGGCCGCAAGGTCTGCCTGATATTTGTCAAAGAGCCTTCTTTCCGTGGAAAAACAGGAAAAGGGGATGTCGTACCCCTTCATACTTGGCGCCACCATTTTGATTATGTCAATTGGTCTTGAGACGTACATGCCCGGGACATCGAACAGCTCTTCCTGGTCAGGCACTGACGGGAAGATCCTCTTCATTTCCTCAGTCCTCGCCATAAGTTCCCCGCACTGAACCGGCCAGCCTATTTCCTTCCTGCTTTCAACAAGCAGAACGCTAAGCCCCTCCTCCGCCGCGAATCTGGCTGTGGTGCTGCCGGCCGGGCCGGCGCCCACAACGACAACATCGAATTTCTCCAAGTTGTCACCTGTCGCAGGTAAAGGAGCCTTCGTGTGGCCACATAACCATCATTTTTTCCTTGTGATTACCGAATCGGCCAGCATGAGGAGTTCTTCCTTGTATCTGGATTCACGCAGACCAGCTATGTTCTCCCTTGCCTTATCAATGAAAAACTCCGCCTGCGTATGCGATTCCGTTATGCACCCGCTGTGCCTTATCATTTCGATTGCTTTCTGGACAAGATCGGCAGGCTTGTCCTTCTTGCTTATCACTTCCGCAAGAAGCTTCCTGTCGACGCCATTGTTCATTGCATAGATGAGAGGGAGAGTCATGTTTCCTTCCTTCAGGTCATTTCCCACGCTCTTTCCAAGCGTGTTCTCATCCGAGACTATGTCAAGCACATCATCGACAATCTGGAACGCGATTCCAACATTTGTCCCGAACTGGCCCAGCATTTCAATTTCTTCGTCAGTTCCCCCGCCATGAAATGCACCGAGCTGTGCGCTGGCGGAAAAGACGGAGGCGGTTTTTCCACTTATGATGTCGATATAAATCTCACGGGGTATAGCCACATTGTTCTTCCATTGCTCCTGCAGCATTTCCCCTTCTGCCAGCCTTTCGTAAGCCTCAGCTGCTATTCGGATGGACTCTGGACTCAGGAACTGTCCGTATTTGAATCCCTGGACGAACATGAAATCGCCCGCCACGAGCGCATTGTGAACACCGTATTTCCTGTATGCGGTCACTTTCCCGCGCCTCATTTCACCTTCGTCCGTTATATCGTCATGAATGAGAGTGGCACTGTGTATGAGCTCGACGGCAACAGAGGCGTCAATGGCCGAGGCGACGTTCTTCTCCGTCCCGCCGACGGCCTTGTACGAAAGAACGCAGATTGCGGGCCTTAACCTCTTGCCGCCTGCTGCAATGACATGCATGGCTATCTCGTTCAGAAGGGGGCTCTCAGACTTCACGCTCTCCCTGAGCGTTTCTTCCACTAGCCTGAGTTCAGCTCCAACGCCGAAATCCAGAGCCATGGCATCGTTCATATCGTTGATACTTTTGAACAACTACATTAATGTTGTTGAGTGCGAAAGCTGCATTCTGGCCGCCGGCTTTGCAGATGTGCTTAATTTTAACTCATTTCATGGGCTTGCAGATCTTTGCATCTCGCCTGAATCAGGAATGAACCCGCACGCTGAAATTTTGTTTCCATGGCCCGTCCCTTGAACGGTCTTTGCATTTCCTGTCAGGCGTGCCAGAAAGTGTCTCATAACCCCAACTTTCGCCCCATTTTCATTTCTTCGCAATACCAAGCACCTTCTGCCTCCCCATTCCTCTCTTATGTACTGGTCCAGTTCTCCCCTGGAGCCATCTCCGTACCTCATTGAATTCCACTCTCTCCGCGCAATGATGATTTCGTTGTATGTCACTTCATTCACCAATGAGAAGAAAGCGTCGTGTTCCAATTGATTTTGACCAGTCGCTGAGGGCCGTTGTACGTCGGGTCGCTCTTGATATCCCCTGACCACCAAGCCATCCGATACGGGGAAGTTTTGGTTGAATGTCATTGAGAAATTCCAATCTCGACTTTACTTTCCTTACCACCATGTCTCCTATCTTTTCACGGGAATAGTTTTGACTCATGATTGTCGAAACAGACATGCGAAAAAAGGTGGCCAGGATCGCGGGGAGAGTTGCGTTCATAGTATGGCGGAGAGGGAGTTCCAGCAACTGAAAAATCGATATTGAGTCGGAGTTCAGGATTAAGTGGTGTGATGTCCCGGAGCAGCGAGAGCGGCAGGAATCGATATGAGCGACTGTCCGCCTCCCGCTCGCAAAACATGGGGCAATTGCGGTTGCTCACGGAAGTATATGCTGTGAACGATGACCGTCATATGACGGGAATATGCTTATCCTGCTCAGCCGATATCTGCAATCATGTCCATGTATGAGGTGTCTTTCAAGATCGACTACGACTACCCTTTCATTGCTCTGTCGAAGTCTTTTCCGGAGCTCAGGTTCAATATGTGGTGCTTGTGGGGAAGGGAACTGCTTGAGATTCCGGTGCATGACGAAGCAGTGGCGTCACAGATTGAAAAGCAGGTCAAGAAGGCGGGCAGGCTCGTGGATAAATCAACTGTAACAGGCAATCGGAAAATTTTCATGCTCAAATGCACATGCGACATCTACGACAGCGTGTGGAACATAGCCGGAGAAAATCAATTCTTTGATGCACCGCCCGCCGTCTATCATGATGGATGGGGTTTCTTCAGGCTAATCACGTTCGAGGAGGATAATATACGCTCACTGTTCAAGGATCTCAACACGAGGGGAAGGACAGAATTGCTCGGCAAAAAAGAAATTTCCCTTGAAGTGCTTCCAAGCAGCATGTGGGTCAACAGCGTATTCTCCGATCTCACCGGGAAGCAGAGATCTGCACTTCTCAAGGCGCAGCAGTACGGCTACTACACTTCGCCTCGAAAAGATCGGAA
>JAKAPY010000042.1 GCA_021811925.1 Thermoplasmata archaeon
GTACGAGAGGAACGGGGTAGCGCCGCCTCTAGTTTACCAGTTGTCCGACAGGGCATTGCTGGGCAGCCACGCGGTAGTGGATAAGAGCTGAAAGCATCTAAGCTCGAAGCCACCTTGAAAAAGAGGCACTTTTCAACGCTCGTAGAAGACGAGTTTGATAGAGCTGGGGTGTAAGTACCGAGGTCTTCCGAGGTATTCAGCCCGCAGCCACTAAAGTTGTAACCACATCAGTGCTAGAAGTTTTGCAGCAACGGCTTGCCGTTACACGGAATACATATGACAAATGTTTTTTTTCATAAGAATTGTTGTTTGTTCAGCCCGGGCCCTGATCACAAACCGGAAACTTCCTTTCCGGCCTGCGTGATTATTATCGTGAAATCATTTGGCCCCGTCTCGTCCAGCTCCGCATAACCGCTGTCCACGAGGTTCTTCACATGCCTCATCAGATCGTCATAGGCAATGCCCTTGACCATCTTACTCAGGTCGAGCATAAGCTCGTCCCTTGTTATGCCCGCCGTCCCTCTCTTGATTATTGAAGAGAGAATATCTATTTCAAGCGCCGATAGAGTCATTCTGTCAAACCTTTCAGGGAGAATGAGATTAAGCGATCTCTGGCTAAAAACTTATGTTTGTATTCCGCAGAAAAGGAGATTGGATGCGAATAAACAGAATATAGGCGGGCGCCATTTCAGCTAAGCAGATGCACACAGACAATTCAAACAGGAAGTTCGCACTTGCTTGTGATATAGGTGCCACAAAAGTGTCTCTCTCACTTGGCTACAGGCCGGGAGAGATATCCGACAGGCTTACCGACATGACCCACAGGATGAGTGAGCCAGAGTCGCTGATAAATGAGCTTTCAGGGATGATTTCGGGCATGGTGGAAAAAAACCGCCTCTCGATGAAAGACTGCATGGGTCTGGGTGTTGCGTTCGCAGGGCCCGTGAACGGGAAGGAGGGAATAGTGCTCTATGCCCCCAATATACAGGGGTGGGAAAATGTCCCGCTCCGCCATCTTCTTGAGAAGAAGACTGGAGTGCGCGTCCGGGTTCATAATGATGCCAACGTGGGTGCGCTGGGAGAATACAGGCATGGCGGAATTGCGGGAGCTGGTGACATGCTGTACATCACAATAAGCACCGGCATCGGTGCGGGGATTGTGATAGACGGTAAACCGTACGAGGGTGCCAACCACATGGCAGGGGAGATTGGTCACGTTACAGTCATTGAGCGGGGCCGCAAATGCGGCTGCGGCAAATCAGGATGTCTTGAGACGGTTGCTTCTGGCAGCTCCATTGAAAGGATTGCACTTGAAAGGATGGAAGCGGAGGAGACCTCCCTCCGCCGCAGGGCACTGGAAACGGGAGGCAGGGTGTCAAGCATCGCTGTTTTCGAAGAGGCGCGAAAGGGGGACATCCTTGCCGCGGAACTTGTCGAGAATGCATGCCGCTATCTCGGAACAGCAATCTCCGGAGCCCTGATGCTTATGGATTTCTCATCGGTAGTCCTGGGGGGCGGTGTTGCCAGGGAGGGAGAATATCTCAGGAAGAAGGTCGAATTCTATACCCTGAAGGGCCTCGCAAGAGGGCGGACACAGCCGGCAAGCATACTTGTCTCCAGATTTCCGGACTCTGTTGTCGACATTGGTGCGCTGGAACTTGTCTTTGAAGGAACCTGAAAAGATAACCCGGCGCACGGTGAGGGGCAGCCGGCTCAGTCGGATCCTCCCAGCCTCTCAACGCCCTCTCCCGGGCCCCCATTAGCCTCGACGTAGCCGAGTTCCTTTGCCTTCCTGACAGATACCAGGTAGGACACTATCCCGACAACAGCCACGCTGATGACCACCATGAAGAATCCAAGTCCAAGCGAATCAATGTTGTGGATCTTGAGTCCGGTCGAGATGCCCACATCCATCAGTGAAGGGAAGGCAAGTATGGCCAGACCCGCAATCAGGAAGGCCATGCCGCCATAGGAAAGGACCGAAATCGATATTCTTCTCGAGACGTAGGAAACGCCTTCCCTGTTCAGTTTTCCAAATCCCCTGACAGCCCTGCCGAAGAAGGCGCCGAACAGTATCTGCATAACCATCGTCCCGAGGCCGAACAGCAGCCCGGGCAGAAATGCTACCCAGGGACTCGGCATTGCAGGGACGAGGACAGTATACATTATGAGAGCAAACGCACCAAAGCCGAAACCTGCAATTATCCCGTGGAGGAAGGCAAGGCGTGCAGGTACGGGCCTGTCGCCTTGTAACCCATCCATGCTCAGGGATGGATCGGCCCGGTGTTCAAGTTCCTCCCTATGCTCCTGGCTGCCATGTTTGTGTATGCCTACGAGCGTACCGAGCTTTTCCTCCAGGTAGTGCCAGTGGAAGTAGTGGTGACTCCTCTGGAAGTAAAGGCCGGCCGCGGCCATGGCCACACCGACGGCAATGTATGACAAGCCGAATGCGGCAGCCGTCGTGAATATTCCAATAAGCGTGAAGTAAGCGAGCTCTGCAAGCACAGACCTCTGCAGGGTGAATCCGAGAGAGAAGAGCAGCCCTGCCTTTGCCCCTCCCCTGGAGCTGTACGAACCGACGGAATAGGCAAAGGTGATTGGCCAGGTGTGTTCGTCGGGTGTTATTCCATGTACCACGCCAAGCAGGAATGAAGCGACCAGTACGTACGTAAAGCCGAGATCGGCGGGAGCCCAGAGGTTGATTGCCGTCAGATCATGCGCCCCCCGTCTTTGACTTTATGGGTTTGCCGTGTGGGCAGAGTGACGGGCTGCCTATCTTCCTGTGCACAGCTTCTGCCGTCCTGCTGTCCAGGAAGTAATCGAACGACTCCGTTTCTTTGCACGCTTCATCGGCCGAAATGCCACTCTGGACGAAGAGCGATTCAAAGACCCTGTGGTTCAGTATTATCCTTTCGTACTCCTTCGATCCCTGCGGGGTGAGCCGGATCATGCCGTTCCTCGACTTCAGCAGTCCCTTTCCCTCAAGTCTTTCCACAAGTTCAAGCGCCGAGGGAGGCCGTATTCCCATCAGCTTCGCTATCTCGCAGAGCCTTATCGGGAAGGGCTCGTTGCCGTTCTCCCTGACCGTAATGAGGCAATCCCTCTCTTTCTTTGTGACGCCCGTCCTTCTCATAACAAATCTCTCTATCTTTATTAGGTAATACCTAATTAAGTTAGAACCAATATTTAGCAGTTCTCCCTGCCTGGGCCGGGTGGCTTTTCCCCTCAACTCAATCTCCTTAGCGGCCGTCGGGATGGCTCACCGGCTAGCTTTAAAAAGTATCATGGGATACTAATTTACACGTCACAGAGTGTGGCGGGGATATGTTTCTATATGAACCCTGAAAAAAACTCGCTCACCAGCAAGATGGAAGTCGAGATAGATCTCCTGAAGAGGCATGTTGCTGTCCTGAAGGCAATCATAGGGAGTCAGCCCATCGGGATACTGAAACTGTCTGAAATGCTGAGCTATCCGCAGCACAAGGTGAGATATTCGCTCAGGATACTCGAACAGGAGGGGCTCATAGTTCCTTCTCCGAACGGGGCGGTAACCACGGAGGAGATAAAACCGTTCCTTGAGCACCTCAAGGGCGTGCTGATGGAAATGAGCGAAACCGTGAATCAGCTGAAGGCTGCAATAGGCGAATAGGCGCTCCTTCCGGACCTGTTCGCTCCAAAGTTTTTAATAGGCACCGGCTTTTGATAAAAAACATATTGCCGTTGTAGCTCAGCTGGCAGAGCGTGTGGCTGTTAACCATGCGCAGTAACCATAAGGTCGACGGTTCAAATCCGTCCAACGGCGCTCATCTACTGTATGAGTTCAAGCTCACGCTCAAGGATCGCTATCTCCTGCTTGGCGAGAGTTTCCCTGCCCACTGAAATGATAAGCACCGAGTTGCGCTCGGACATTTCATCCACCATCCTGCGCAGCAGCCTTACCGTGCCTTCGAAATTCGTGTTGCTTACAACATACTGCAGGTCGTCAATGTTGACTATTGCCCTCGTATTTTCCTTTGATGCCGACTCCATGAATCCCCTGATTTCAAACTCTATCTTCTCAAGAGAAGGCTGGAGTGTGACCTCGCGGTCGCTCTCCCGATCCGTCAGCCAGACGACTCGCGCCTTCTCCAGGCCGGGGAACTTTGTGCGAAGCCTGGTGGGGTTTACCCTCGAAATGTCCAGGGCTATCCAGTTCTCTCCCAGTTTCTCCTGCACAAGCAGGTGGCACATGCTTGCCCTGTCCTCTTCAATCAGGTAGCCATGCCCCGGGCGAAGTTCTATCCTCGCCTTCGTCTCCTTCCTCTGTTCCTGCGGTGAGATTTTCAGTATCCTCTTTGCCGTTTCGACCGTCGGCGGTATTTTCATGAGCGTGCTGTACGCAACGATCCTGTTCAGCGAGCCCGTCAGCTCCCTTATGTTGTCATCCACAGTCTCGGCAATGAACTTCAGCACGGACTGCGGCATCTGGTACTTCTCCTCCCTTATCTTCTGCTCGAGTATCCTTGTCCTGGTTTCCATGTCCGGTGGCCTCATGTCAACGAGCAGTCCCGATTCGAGCTTCGCCACAAGCTGGCTCTCCAGACCCTGGATGTCCTTCGGCTGCATGTTGCCCGAGACAACAACGTTCTTGCCGTCCCTGAGGAGTGAACTCATGACACCAAGCAGCAGATTCTGCGCTTCATCCTTTCCAGAAATGAACTGTATGTCGTCTATCAGGAGCAAGTCGAGTTTTCTGAGCGTTGAGGCATAGCCGTCTCCTTTCTCCTTTGCAGGTGCGAGCAGCTCGTCAGCCAGTTTCTCTGCTCCCGTGTACATGACACGGTAGCCCTTCCTCTCCTCTCTTATCTGGTTGCCAATCGCATTGAGGAGATGAGTTTTTCCAAGCCCCGGTGCAGAGTAGATGAAGAGCGGATTGTACTGGTCCGGGCTTGAATTGGCAATTGAAATGCATGCCGCGTAGGCGAACTTGTTGCTGGAGCCGACAACGAAATTGTCGAAATTCAACGCCGTGTTCAAACCGGTAGCGCCCTTGCTCTCCGGTCCAATTGAATGACCGCAAATGTCGCATATGGCCGACACCATTTTTGCACCGCAGTTGGGACACCTCCCATCGGCGGGGCCCGCGCTCTCCGTCCCGAAGATGACACTGTAGACCTCGTCGTAGTCGCTCGCCGTATCCTGTTTTGGCACCTGCCTGCTTTTCCTGTTTTCAGCTTTTCTCTTGAGCAGTGCCATGCCAAGTTCAAGCTCTGCCACCTTTGTCGGTTCCCTGGCCAGGCCCGAAAGCCTCTGAAAGTCACCGTCAAAACCTCTTCCCTCGAGTTCCTTCAGCGCCCCCTCCAGATTCTTGAGCCTTTTGATCTTTGCGTCGTATTCCATGTAAATGCGGAAAGAGTTCTGGTCTTCCGTCTTCATCATTTCAAGCAGGTCGCCTACCGCGTATCCCTCCTCCTTCCAGACCGTGACCTGTGCAATCATGGCGTCTTCCTGTCCTTCACTTTTCAGCTTCTTGACTTTCCTTGCCGTTACTGTCGCAGGCATGTTATCCGTGCCTTCCGCATCCCTGGGTTCTTCTTCCCTGGGCTCGATGCTGTATACCTTCATCCTGACAAGTGGATCGAGCGCTTCTCTCCAGACCCTTCTGAGCGCCTCTTTTCCACTCCTGGAGCTTGAGCTGCCATCCTTCGCCGTAGCCTTGTACAGCGCCTCGACTATGGCTCCCTTCTTGAAGGAGATGTATCCGCGGAACTTGCCCTCGGAACCATCGTGTTCCAGCACGACGATTGCGGACTGTTCACCTTCCCTCAATTCCCTGGAGAGCTGCTTCATGGCCTCCGTTCCACCGGACATTGTCCTGATGGACTTGTTACGCGGCGGCTCCCCTTCTGTCATCATCCAATCGGTTGTCCAATCGAAATGATATTAAAAACTGCATCTCTTTGATTTTGAGAGTTGATAATCTAAGTGTAGCCCGCATTCCTTACCGGCTCCAGGACGGCGTATGCTGCAACGGCCACAATCACAAGCGCGACTCCGAACCAGACTGCGCCCGCAACGAGTCCCGCTGCCGCCACCAGAGCACCCAGAGCTATGTTGCCAACTCCCCTCCCTGTTCCGCGGAGCAGATAGATGTTTCCCTTCATCCTGCCAAGCATGCTGCTTTCGACGGTGGCCTGGACATAGGATGTGTAGCCCGTGTAGAAGACGGGGTCGAATGAACCCACCGCGAACCAGAGCAGGTACAGGAAAGGGAGGTAACCAAGCGCCAGGGGAGTGAGTGCAATCAGAATCCCTTCCACCGCCGTCGAAGCGAGTATTGACTTGCCAAGCCTCCTGGTAGGGTTGATCTTCCCGTAGACAAAATTGCCGGCGAATCCTCCTGCCAGCAGGGTTGCATTCAGCAGGCCGAAGTTCATTACCCCATTTTGCCCCTTCAGGTAGAAGGCGGTGATGACTGCAATCAGCAGGAAGGGAGCGACTGAGAAAAAGCCCTGTATGCCGCTCAGGAAAAAGAATGCCCTCAGATCACTTCTCCTTCCACCCATCAGCTCATCCCATCCCTCCGCCAGGCGGCCGGTAAGCACGTTCCCGTCTTCCTTCCTGTCCACCTGGACACGCGGCACGCTGACAGTCAACATCAGAAGCGTCGCCAGCAGGAAAGCGGCTGCATATATCGCGGAAGCGCCGCCCACCCCAACAACGGCCAGCGCAATTCCACCCATGGCGTTTATAAGGACGCTTGAGCCCCCTCCCACTGCAAACATCAGGGAGTTTGCCCTCAGGAGCTGCTCCTTTCTTAGAATGAGCGGAAGTATGACGGAAGCGGCAAGCCATGGGAAATCCCACAGCAATGCCATGAGGAAGACAACCAGGAGGATGAGGGGCACTGTTATGGCATGGGCCAGAACGGCTGCCGTGATCAGTATGGCAAGAAGAGCCTGCACAGGGAAGATCCATGTTATGAATTTCTTCTTATCGGGGTGGGCATCTATCAGCGGGCCCACCGCAAACGTGAGGGAATAGGTGGCAAACTCAACAAAGAGTATCACCCCGGCGAAGAAAGAAGAATGTGACTCGGTGATCGCAAGCCACACTATGGCAAGCTCGAACAACCCGTATCCCAGTTCGGCGCTCATATTCGCGGCCCAGAACCTGAGAAAGTTTGTGTTGCCGACAATTCCCCGGTAGGAGTCCCTGTCCATCCTGCCGGAGCAATGAAGTGCCTTATTACAACCTTTGTCAGTGGCCGCGGCAGCCACCCTCGACTGGTCCGCAGACTGAAATACTGAACGCCCATCTCATTGGAACGGCAAATGAACCTGGTGCGCAGAAAATGACCTTGACAGTCCAGAAGGTTGATCCCGGCGACTACGCCGCCATTGCACCGCAGCTTGGCATGGCAGGGTCGATCGACACTTATGCGGCCATCGACCTGCTCGGTGAACCTGAGAAGTGCACTCTCCACGTGGCAGGAAAGGGCGGGCGTATTGTCGCCTTTCTTCTCCTGTATCAGAACGCACTCTCCGTCTACCGGCTTGCCGGCGATGCCGAAGGTGCGGCTGAATTGCTCGGGAGCCTGAAGCCGGGGCCCTCGATAATGACTTGCCCCGGCCACCTTGGGCCCGTTGTCAGAAGCATCTTTCCCGATGTTCCCTCATACCTTGAACATCTCATGGTAGTGGATCGCGATCTCGTGCATGCATCAGGTGCGGATCATGCACAAAGGCTCTCTCCTGCAGATGCACAGGCTCTCTACGGGCTGTACTCTTCAGGTGAATTCGCATCCAGGACAGCCTTCAATTCAGTCGACTCATACAGGAAGTCGCTCGAAACACAGTCAATCTTTGGAATCAGGGCCGGCGGTGAAATTGTTTCCGTGGCGAGCGCCATTGCCGGAAACAGCTATATGGGCATGGTTGGCAGCGTATTCACCGCGCTCGGGCACAGGGGAAAGGGCTACGGGACAGCAGTGACTTCGGCGGCCACAATGGAAGTCCTGCGGAATGCGCAAAGATCAATGCTCTATGTCAGGACGGACAATGCGCCTGCAATAAAGGCATATCAGAAGATAGGATACAGGGAGGCGGAGGTGTGGGCGTTCTTCGACTTCGGGACCAATATTGTTCCGTAAACAGGGAGACACAATAAAATACAGCAACATTTTTCGATCCATTGCATGCCACTGTAGCTCAGCTGGTAAGAGCGACGGTTTCGTAAACCGTAGGTCGGGGGTCCGAATCCCTCCAGTGGCTCTCGATTCCGTTCCGAATCCCCCTCCAAATCTTGCCGTTCCCCTCTTGGCAATTAGGGGTCCACTCTTCAAATGGGCAGGACCTTCTCCATTCATCAGGCCTGGATATCAAGACGTTTGGCCAGTGCGGCTACTCATCCACTGCTCCTTCCTTATGGCACCTTAAAGACCAGTGCCATAACATGCATCATGAGGGATTGAGAAACTCATCAGAGAAATGGAGGGACAGGTTGAGGTTGGATCCAAACGATTATCAGAAAGGAAGAGGAAATGTCTAATGCGAACAAGTTATACTGCGCCACCGATGCAAAGAGGCGGCTGAAGAGATGGCGGTGCGATTCCAGATAGTTGTTGACTGCAGGGACCCCCCGAAACTTGTCCGATTCTGGCGCGATGCACTGCATTACGTGATTGATCCTCCGCCGAAAGGGTGGGACAGCTGGGATGCCTACTGGCGAAGCATCGGAGTCCCTGAGGAGGAACTGGGTGTTGGTCCTGATTCGATATCGGACCCCGGCGGCGGCGGTCCGCGCATATGGTTCCATATCGTCCCGGAATCCAAGATTTGCAAGAACAGACTCCACTTTGACATCCGTGCAAGCGGAGGGAGAGACCTCCCTCTTGCCAGGCGCAGGGAGCAGGTCGAAGAGGAGGCGGCACGCCTGGTCGAGATGGGAGCGATACGTCTGGAAACACTCTCGGAAGAAGGTCTGGACCACTACGCTGTCGCCATGGCAGACCCTGAAGGGAACGAGTTTGATGTGAATTGATGCATATTGGTGATATGAAAGAGAAATTACTGGCCCTTGAATAGTTTCGGACTAGAAATCATATCCCCGAAATGGTTTTGTTTCAGTCTCCTAAAGCATCCTGACACGGGATGTGCCGGACGGTCTCTAACCTCGGGGAGCAAATATCGCGATCACGCCATCGTTGAAGTAAGGAATTCCTGCGGTTTCCCTGAGGAAGAAGGCAAAGGTGTGTGGTATGATGAAATTCGCCATGTGTCCAGGCATAAGCGCGAACCGCTGTGGAGGCAAGCAGGCGATATCCGGGCTACGGTTGAAGAAAAACGGGAAAAAGCGGACCTGTGTTCGAAACTTATCAAATAACCCTTTTATACCCTGTAGCTGAAATTGTCTGCTCATGACAGGAATAGCAATTGCAAGTGCGGTAGGAACGGCACTGGCGGCAGCCGGCATCGGCGTGGTATCTATTGCGGCTGGCCATCCCGGAGGGCTTTCAACAGCACTGCAGCACATACCTGCAATGGCACCCGGAAGCTCGGTTGTGACTGCTGTCCAGAACGCGCTTCAGAACGGCGCTTCCAGCATAGGATCGGCCGTTTCCGCAGCCGCGAAGGACATAGTCCAGGCATTCAGGAACATCTGAACTCCTGACATGCCTTGCACGTGATCCCCGCTTCTTCATGAAACACACACAGCGTCCGGAATGGAGAGGCAGCGGATCACAATCTTTTCAGGCACAGCTTATCCATGCAGGGAGCGTTTTCATCAAAAGCCGTCTTCTGCCAGATGGATGCAGTCACCCGCGCACAGCGGCTGCTTGTTTCATTTCCTGTTTTCCCTGTTGTACGTGCCTGCGGTGACGCCGCAGGATATGTTGAGCCTGTTCCAGCAGTTGATTGTATTGATGCACATCAGCAGCCTCACGAACTCAGCTTCCGTGAAATGCTTCATCACATTCTCGAACATGCTGTCCGGAACACCATGGTCCGATATCCTAGTGACAGCCTCCGACAGCTCCAGCGCTGCCCTTTCTGCATCGGTGTAGAATGGGGAATCCCTCCAGGCAGGCAATGCGAATAGCCTCCTCGGCTCCTCGCCGAGGGCCAGGGCGTCCTGGGTATGCATGTCAAGGCAATGGGCGCATCCGTTGATCTGTGAGCATCTTATCTTGATAAGTTCCATCAGTTTGCTGTCCAGCCCGGAACTGCTGACGTAGTCTTGCATGCTGCGCATTGCATTGTATGCCTGCGGTTCGGCTCTGGCATAACTGATTCTGGTCATCTGACGGTGAAAGTGATGCAGAGTATAAGCTGCTATTCCCGATGGTGGGGCCATGCTTTCGACAGGGAACGCGGGAATGCGCATTCGATGCCTGTAAAATAACTAACTTATATCCGCTCCGCAAGACTAGTCGGGCCCAGAGGGCTAAGGCTCATAATTCGGAGTTCAGTTAGAAATGGCGGCAGAGAAAAATCAGTCATCACATTTATCACCGCGGACGACAGGCGTTCTCCATGTTCGATTATTCTTTTACTCCGTGTTTGTAGCCATCTACATTGCCACGGAAATAGCCCTTGGCTGGTTCGTGATCAAATGGACTCATGCTCCCTCTGTTGCCCTGTTCGTCATTCTTTCAGTCCTCTTCTTTGGCGGTTCCTATGGCTTGGCCAGGCAGGTTGTCGCCCTCCTTGTGCGTTACAGGCCGCTGCGGTCCCTGGACCATTCACCCAGGGACAGGAGAGTCGCCCTTCTATACGCCACAATGAACGACGTGGTCCCCGAATGCCTGCACTCAATATCGCAGGACTATCCGTGCGACGTGTTCGTGCTCGATGACTCGACTTCTCAGGAGGCGAGGAACACCGTGGACAGCATCTCGGCCGAAATGCATTTCACAGTAATCAGGAGGGACAAGAGAAGGGGGTTCAAGGCAGGGGCCATAAACGACTGGCTTGTTTCACATGGCGCAGGATATGACTACATAGTCCTGCTTGATGCGGACTCCTACCTTCCATCCGACTGGGTCGGGGAGACCCTGAAATACGCCGAACACCCCGACAACAGCGATGTCGCCATTTTCCAGGGGCTCATCAACATATGGAATCTTGACACAAGGTTCGTCCAGACGCTTGCCTCGATGTCCCGCATAGGGCAGTTCGTGTGGGAGCAGCAGCTTGCCAACGCACTCGATGCTGTCTTCTGCTACGGCCACAACGTAATGTTGAGGGTTGACGCACTCAATCACATCGGGGGTTTCGTGGAGGGCTATGTGTCGGAGGATTTCGCAACAGCTGTCGCCCTGGCGGACATAGGGTGGCATTCGAGATTTGTTCCCCTGCACACATACGAGGCAATGCCCGAAAACGTCCGCGGCTTCATCAGGAGGCAGAACAAGTGGACGCGCGGTTCTATGGAGTTTTTCG
>JAKAPY010000043.1 GCA_021811925.1 Thermoplasmata archaeon
TCCGATCTTCCCTTGCCGAAACGCTTGGCTGGAACCATCGTATTCTTTAGAGCAGCTACCGCCGCTATTGAAGAGGCGTCGAACAGGTTACCATCATAGTCCAGCGCGTACACATCGACATAGAGCACCCAGACTTCTTTCTCTGGAGTGATGCACAGCGCTTCAAGATCTATCATCTGGCTCTCCCTTATCCCGCGATCGACGACTCTTGATAGCTCTATTGCCATGGGAGATGGGGGCCCGCTCTCGAACTCTTCAAACGCCATGGGTATCAGTTCGACGTTTGTAGTCAGCACTCCCTTGTTTGGAGTGTCGGCGAAAGGTTCGCCAACGGCCATCTTTATTCCAACGACAACTTCAGTGTTGCCCAGCTTCATCCTGGCCGA
Organism: Thermoplasmata archaeon; assembly: GCA_021811925.1. Classification (GTDB taxonomy): domain Archaea; phylum Thermoplasmatota; class Thermoplasmata; order Sysuiplasmatales; family Sysuiplasmataceae; genus JAJZXY01. Next base: position 387 of record JAKAPY010000043.1, read on the forward strand.
GCCCTCGGCTGTTTCGATTGCACCCTCAATTATTGAAACGGGTCTCAGTTCACCAAAACTCCTGCCATCGCTTCTCTTTCCCTTGGCAAGGAGCGTCGTGATGTGCCCCTTCTTGACTTCGGACAGCGGACTTCTTTGACTCATGCCTCATTCCCCCTTGCTTCCTCTTCCTTCCCGCCATTTTCGCCGGCTGCTATGGAATATTTCCTCCGCAGCGCATCCTGCTGAACGGCATAAATCTGGGAGCAACCTCCCTTGGCGAGCTCTATTGCCCTGTTGAATTCGGCCTGAGTAAGGTGGCCGTCCATCTGGAGAAGGAGCACTTCACCCGTCCTCGGAATGTATGCTAGCGGAACATCCGCATCGCCGAAGTTATCCTCTTCCTTGTTCAGGTCAAGGACAACGGTGTCTGCAACCTTTCCCGCAGCGCAGGCGGGGATCAGGTCCCTCATGGGTATACCCGCATCGGCTACCGCGACAGAGGCGGCAGTCAGTCCAGCACACCTCGTGCCCGCATTGGCCTGCAGGACAGCTATGTAGACATCAATAGAAGTCCTTGGGAACTGTTCCAGGAAGATGCTGTATTCAAGCGCTTCGCCCACTATCTTTGAGATTTCCACCGACCTTCTGTCCGGTCCCGGACGCTTTCGGTCATCCACGGAAAAGGAAAGCATGTTGTAGTGACACTGGACAATGGCCCTTGTCGGGTCCTGAAGGTGTCTTGGATGACACTCCCTTGGACCGTAAACGGCCGCCAGTATCTTGTTCTTGCCCATTTCCACGTAGGCCGAGCCGTCTGCTCTCCTGAGCACACCGGCCTCGATCCTTATCGGGCGCAGCTCGTCCGCCTTCCTGCCATCCAGTCTCCTGCCGTTCTCATCTATCAGTTTCATGCCCTCAGGCAAATCCATGCTCATTCAATCACCGTAACTTAACCGTGTCTTGATGGAAAGGAACTCTCCAGAAAGTCCCTGATCCTGTCTGTCAATCCATGAGTGTGCGACTCCTCATCTATTATCCTTATCGCCTTGGCCACCTTCAGCACGTTCTCAACATCCCCGTCTATCCATATTCTGCCGTTCTTCCCTATCAGCACCTTGCAAAGGGAGTACTCCTTGATCATCTCGATCATGGAGCCGCTCTTTCCAATGACCCTTGGCACCTTGGCGTACGGGATGTCAACTACATGGCCGCCCTTCAGCTTCCTGAGGCTCTGGTCCCTCATTGTCAGCTGCACGTGTTTTGAATCATCCACGGAGAGTATCCTCGCTGTGACATTGTCGCCCAGCTCAAGGTATTTCGCAGTTGCTCCAAATTCCACCTTCCAGGGCGATTCAGACGCATGAAGAACTCCAGGATAGGGAGAATTGATGTCAAACAGCCAGTTGGATGAAGTCATATCGTTGACAGTTCCGATGACTTCATCGCCTGAAAACGGGACGTACTTGCCTGAAAGTGGCAGTATGTCCACATAGTTTCCCTTTGACACCCGCAGGCCAAGAGTTGAAGAAAAGATGCTCCCGGCCTTCTTGTATGTTCCGAAACCGGGCCTCTTTCCGCCAGTTTCGAGCGGCTGGCCTGGTATTATGATTTCCCTCGGCGTATCAGCATTCGGGATGGACGTTTGTATTCACACTCCGTTTTTACTTTTCGCGGACCAAAACGTTGTTCAAATTGCGCACTCTATTTTAATATTTTGGTTTCCGCCCTTCCCCTGGTCTTGTGACCCAGCCTCTCAAAGAAGTCCGTCTGCATTCCCGCAGGGAGCTCAACGACACACACCCAGCTGCCGTCATTTAGCCATTCCTCCTTGGTTATATGGCCAAAGGAGACAATGTCTTCATAACAGCGCCCATAGTCCTCCCCAACGAGCTTGACAGCAATTCGCGCACTGTCGAAGCGTATTGGTATCAGCGGGCGGAGGGCATCCAGAACATCCTGGACCTGGGACTCGGCCGACTTCATTGGATCTATCCTGACCCTTGCCTCTTCCATTGCCGCCTCGATCCTCGGCAGGGGGTGTGGAGTCCTGGTCTGTGGATTGATCGCGTTCCGGGCAATAATGGCAGCAACCTGCTTCCTCTTTGTTTCCGCCATCACATGTCTCTGCTCGGTCGTGAGCTGGACCGTACCCCTCTTGACTATCTCGCGTGCAACAGTTGCAACTTCAGCTGTTCCGAAAAACTCCTTCAGTTTCTCGTCGGACTGTTTCGTGCCCTTCCTGGCATCCTTGAATATCTCCTCGATGGCCATGTGACTGGCCACGTCGACCTCCTTTCCCTCTTTCAGGTACTTGACTATCTTGGGGTCGATCAGTATTTCGAAGCTTTCCCCTTTTGTCTCAAGCCGCCCAACTATTGCTTCTTCGATATCGACCATGAGCAATGCACCTGTTAGCTGCCCACGGCAGCTCAGGATGCCGAAACCATTTTTACGTACTTTTCAACTTCGCTCTGTTCAAGCTTCCTGAAATTGTGGTCAACCCTGACAAGCCCCACTTCGATTGCTTTCGGGTTCAGTTCCTCCTCGGTCGCCTTCTTGAGGCCCTTGAGAGCAAGAACAACAGCATCATCGACATCAAGGTCTTCCTTGTAATTCTCCTCGAAGAAATCCATGACGACATTTCTGCCAGCTCCAATGGAGGTCGCCTTGTATGATGCAAGGCCACCGCTCGGGTCTGTCTCAAAAAGATGGGATCCGCGGTCGTCGACGCCCGCCATCAGCAGGGACGTCCCAAAAGGCCTTACACCGCCATACTGCGTATACTGCTGCTTGTAGTCGCATATGCGTTTGACAAGCGCCTCTACACCTATCTTGTCACCATAGGTGATCTTGTTCACCTGCGACATAACGCGCGCATTATCGACAAGGACCCTGGCATCGGCAACCAGGCCGGATGTTGCGCAGCCGATATGTTCATCGATCAGATAGATCTTCTCCATAGAAGTTGGCTCCATGAGCCTGCTCGCGATCCTTTTGTCGACAACCAGGGCGACACCATCCTTGAACTTGATCCCAACTGTGGTGGTTCCCCTTCTGACAGCTTCTCTGGCGTATTCTACCTGAAACAGTCTCCCGTCTGGTGAAAAAACCGTAATGGCTCTGTCGTATGCCATCTGACCTGGCTGCATTTTAATTTCAACTCCGAATTTTAGCCTATACAGCTTCGTCTATTCTATTTAACCATAAAAACTCTTCTCATAGGAATTTGCGGACTTGAAAGTTGGTGGCGAAGTGGCCCGATGGTTCAGTCCAGACCGAATGACTCCTTTAATGTCCTTACTGTTCCCGACACCCTGAGAGTTTTAGAAGATGACTCTCCTATGTCACCGTTCAGGAGCAATCTGAGGCCGGGGAGCTGTCTGTGATTGCACGAGATGACGGCTATGTCACCCCTCAGTATGAGCAATTTAACTGAAGAGGACTCGATCGACCTCGAGTTTGCCGCATTCTGGAGCGCCCTTGCGAATTCTGACCTGCCGTGGGGAGGGGGCGTGAGTCTGAGCGCTATGTACCTTTTCCTGCCCGTTTTCTCTTTTACAGTCAATGGAAACGTAACGAGCACTGCAATTATCGTATAAAGTCGATTCCCTTCTGTGCTCCCTGCCCCTGCGGGAGCATGAACGCGGACCTCACACCTGTTATGACAACAAGAACCTTGATCTTGCCATCCGACTCCGGTTCTACGCTGCAGCCCCAGATTATCCTTGCTTTGGGCCCCATCATGGCGGAAGCCGCCTCAACGACCCTTTCCGCTTCCTTGAGAGACATGTCATTGCCACCCACGACCCTTATCAGTGCCCCCTTGGCCTCCTTTATATCGATGTCGCCGAGAAGAGGTGAAGTGAGCGCCTGCCTCATTGCATCTTCAACACGTTCGTCCTTGGCTGCAGAGGATTCGCCCATTCCGATCATGGCCACTCCGCCAGAACTCATTATTGTCTTTATATCCGCGAAGTCTATATTCACAAGGCCGGGCTTTGTGACTATTTCTGTTATTCCTTTTATGCACTGGGCAAGCACCTCATCCGCCACCCTGAATGCCGCATCGAGCGGAAGCCTGGGCACTATCTCAAGCAGCTTGTCATTTGGTATCACGACAGTTGTGTCGGCGTAGGTCCTGAGCCTTTCGAGGCCCCTCAGCGCATTCTGCATCCGGATTGCACCTTCTGCCTTGAAAGGAAGCGTCACGACTGCCATCACAAGAGCTCTCGACTCCTTCGCGATTTCGGCTACAACCGGTATGGACCCGGTACCTGTTCCGCCACCCATTCCCGCCGTCACGAATACTATGTCGTTGCTACGCACATATTTCCCAATGTCTTCTCTTGCTTCATCGGCGGCCTGGCTACCGACTTCTGGTATTGCTCCCGCCCCCAGCCCCCGCGTCAGTCTCCTTCCGAGAAGAACCTTGTGAGGCGCATTGAGGAGAAGAAGATGGCGAGCGTCCGTGTTGGCAGCAACCAGAGAAGCGCCAAAAATACCCGCCTGGTTCAGTCTTCTGATTGTATTCGAACCTCCGCCTCCGCAACCAAAGATGCTTATCTTGACACGCAGCGATTCTACGAGCTGCATCAGCTCTTCATCTGTTGCATCCATGCCAATACCTGTTTGAGATACTGGCGTCTCTCTCAATACATCGTCCACAATTGATTTCATCGGTTTCCCATCCCTGAATGAGTGCAGAAGATAGATAACAACGGTTAGATATTTAAAACATTATTCTCCCGAATCAACCACAAAAGAATCGCATCAGAATCGAATTTCCCTATCAAATTCGTCAGATTATCGTCTGACATATGACCGACAAAACAAACTCCAAAATGCTACTGTCTTTGTGCGATTCACAAGAAACGGCCGCCGGGCGGACAAGCCATGCTGTCCATCATCACAATGAATGGCCACAGTCGCACTCCGTGCCCCTTGCATTTACCAGGGAGCAGTTGGGGCAGAGATAGAGGGTGACGTCGATGCCTGCGTAAATAGTGCCGCAGTAGCGGCAAAAAAAGCTGCCGGGTTTGACTTCACAGTGACATAGTTCGCACATGAAGCCATTGATGACCGAACGATGAAAACCGCAGTCCTGGCAATAAGCCTGCTCTGCAGAGACACTGGCATCGCAGGAGAGGCACCTGAAACCGCTTACGATGGACTCGTCGGCCACTTGGCTGAACACAGCCCTTTTTGGAAGCCAAAGCCTGTGCTCCCGTCCAGCGCCTATTGTTACCGCGCTGCCGCATGAAACGCATGACCCGCTGAACATTGAACAGCCCTGATGGAAGAGTGCACCGCAACTGCAGCGGTATGAATCTGAAGATTTGCTTATTTCCTGCAGGCATACAGAGCACTTCTGAATCCAGCTCCCCGTGACAAGGAGATGCTTCCTTGACACCCGCACGACAGCGTGCCTTACTGGTTGCAGGCTGAGCGCCATCTCGCTGGCTCTTTGAACGAATCTGGAAAGAAGACCAACCGGTACGCCTTCGGCCCGAGACATTTCAACCAAGGCTTGCAGGATCCGGGTCTGGATAGATAATCCTATGCGACATTCTCTGATATGGTGCCAATAAAGGTCCCGTCGATCAGGTAGATTTTGCCCCTTGAAAGGGAAATGAGTTTCTCCCTGAACATCGGCCCCAGCCCCTTGCCTCCCTTCGAGTTGACAGGGGTTCCCACAAGAAGCGGATTGAAGGATGGTATTACAATCAATTCGGCGGGAAGAGCCCTGTACCTCTTCGAAGGGTCGTTCTTCTTGAACGGTACCCGGAGCCAGCATTTCTCAAGATACCTGTTTCCCAGTGAATCGACGAAGCGGACTGCTGGATGGATGTGCCCCATCAGCAGAAGAGCGGATGCCATGAGGTTGTCTGCGGTCCAAGCATGCCCGTGGCAATAAGACACACCATTCTCGGTAAAGCCTTCCGTCCCGTGCAGGAATACCCTTTGAGGCAGTGATCTTGCTATCAGCGAGTCATGGTTCCCTGGAACAACGTCTATCCGCCTGTAATGCGACAGGAGGTATGACATGAAAGCAGGCAGGTCGCTCCTCTTCCTGGTATACCCGATTGCATGTTTGAGGTCCCCCAGTATGATAAGCCGTTCAGCATTCTTCGACAACGCCTCGAGTTCGCCTATCATCTCTTCTGTCTCCCGGCCGATCAGGAAGCCCTTGCCTTCCAGCTCCTGTCCGTAACCGAGGTGCAGATCGGCTATGACGACCGATGGCTCTTCGCTGTGAATGACAAGTGCGGGATGCCCGGCCACTGGTTCTGCCGAAGTTGACTGGATCACACGCCCCATCTGAGTCTCTCCGAAAGAGCCGTTGGCAGGCCCTCCGACACATTGAGACGGACAATCGATTCGATATCATACGGGACACGCCTGATATCGATTCTGTCCCCTTCCACAATGGCGTAGGAAGCCCTTGCGTCACCATCACGCGGCTGACCGACAGAGCCGGGGTTGATCACGGTCGCCCCGGAGAAGCGCCTGACGAATGGAACATGCGTGTGGCCAAGCACGGTGTATCTGCAATTGGAGGCAAGGGCGAGTCTTTCATCGACCTGATCCTCGTAAATATACTCATACGGATCAAACGGTGAACCATGAAATACGGCGAAACCGTCGAACGTCAGTGTCTGCTTGAGTGATGATAAAAACCTGGTGTTCTCCCCGGTCAGGTGTCTCTTCGTCCATCTGACAGCAAAAGCAGCCAGAGAGTTCATCGTCCGTTCCTGCATGGGCTGAATCACTGCCTCGTCGTGGTTTCCCATGATGCACTGAATTGCCCTTCTCCTTAATTCATCAACGACCTCATTGGGCTGAGAGTTGTAGCCAACGATGTCCCCTGCGCAGATAATGGTGTCAACTCCCTCACCATCAATTTGCCTGAGCACCGCTTCCAGCGCAACGAAATTTGAATGAACGTCCGAAATAAGGGCATATCGTTTCATTGATTACCGCCTATATCCCTGACAAGCACGTCGGGGATGCTTTCTATGATGTCCGTTGCAAGCAAACCGAATGACTTCGACCTGAAACATATGTCGCCTGAACTTCCATTGATGTATGCAGCGAGCCTGCCCGAATCGAAGGGAGAACAGCCCTTTGCCATGAGTTCGGCCGCGATTCCAGTCAGAACATCGCCTGTACCGCCAACTGTCATGCCCGGATTACCTGTGTCGTTCAATTTGACCCTGCGCCCGTCCGAAATCACATCTGTTGAGCCCTTGAGCAGTATTGTCACATCAAGCTTGTGTGCCCATGAGCGTATTTGTTCGCTTCTCTCCACCAACGTCTTAGCCACAACCTCGCCTGTCAGCTTTTCAAATTCCTTCGAGTGCGGAGTCACAACAACATTCTTGCCTGCTATCAGAGAACTGTTGTCTCCGGCGACTTCTATGGCCGAAGCATCAACAACCATGGAGCATTTGGCCTTCTTCAGAATCCGGCTTATGAAACCACGTGTCTTTGAATCGCTGTCCATGCCTGGCCCGATGACTATTGAACCGGATCTTTCGACCCATTTCATAGCGCCTGCTGCATCAGCCGGTTCGAATGCCTTATGGGCGGTAGAAAAAACCATCATGTTGGGGGAAAACACCGACGCTACACCGAAGCTTTTCCCCGGAACCACGGTGTATACAAGGTCCGCGCCGGTCCGGTATGCGGCAAGAGAGGCAAAGGTTGGCGCTCCTGCGAACGCACCACCGCCGATGACTGTTATTATTCCATTGTTTCCTTTATGGGTATCATTAGCTGGCACCGGGTAGAGAAGCATCTCTCCCGGGCCCGTGTACTTGACTGCTTTTTCGGGTATGCCTATGTCGACGATCTCTATTTTCCCTGAGTTTTCCTCGCTCATTCCGGTCTTCGTGTCATGAAAGGTGACTGTAATATCAGGCAGTACGTGGAAGTCTGTTGGGAATCCCGAGGGGACGTCAACGGACAGCAGAAGACTTCCTTTCCGTTTCATTTCATGAATGGAATCTATCAGCTGCCGGTACCTGCCCTCGGGTGGCCTGTTGATGCCCGAACCCAGCAGTGCATCCACGACTACAGTTTCCCTGCAGTCGAGTACGCGAATAGCCTCTTCCCCGACGACAATATCGGATACCGATGAAAAGTTGTGCCTGAGAATATCGCTTTTTGGTTCCTGGCCCGGCTCGGCCAGAAGAATGGAAGTTTCAATCATCCCCCGAAGATACCTTGCAGCCGCAAACCCATCGCCGCCGTTGTTTCCCGGTCCGCACAAAATGAGCACATGCGATCGGCCGTTGGAATGCTTCAGAACGGCTTCCGCTATGCATCTTCCTGCGTTATCCATCAGCTTCGAAATTGATGTGCCGTAAAATACAGAATTACGATCCAAGATCTTGAATTCTTTCAGATCCAACATGTAACTCATCACAGCCACGGGGATATTACTTCGTGCGTTTTCTGATTTCTGCCGCCACCATCTTCAGTATCTCTGCTTTGCCCAGCTTGTTGTCCACCAGGACACGCCCCTCCTTCTTGTACCACCTCGAGGGAAAGGAGGCGGTCTCATCAACCTCATGCTCGATGGCCAGAGATCGAAGTGCATCTGATATCATCTGAACCGTGGGCGAATCCACCGCCTCCTTCTTTGCAACCCTCCTTCCCTGATCTCTCTTGAGTTTTATGTCCAGGTAGGCGGGCCACAGAACCCATCTGTTCTTGGCCTGCATATCAATCGACTTAACAATTCGCTGCTGTTAAATAATATTTTTGCATTATTAATTTATCAGATGACAGTCATTTTTGCCTTGGCAGGATGGAACAGGTTATGATGAAGCTTCAGATTGGCGTCATAGGCGGCAGTCAGCCAGACAATGAGCACAGAAAGCTCGGCTACGAAGTAGGCAGACTTCTTTCTGATAAGGGGGTGGTTGTTATCTGCGGCGGCCTGACCGGCATCATGGATGCAGTGGCCGAAGGCGTCGAGGCAGGCGGCGGAATGTGTATAGGAATCCTGCCCGGCATCAGCCCTCTGGACGGAAACAGGCACCTGACTGTGAGCCTTCCGACGGGAATAGGATTCGCAAGGAATTTCCTTATAGTCAGGGCTTCGGATGCACTGATAGCAATTGACGGTTCGAGCGGGACGCTTTCCGAGGCTTCTTTCGCAATTACCGAGGGTAAGGCAGTCGTCTCCCTTGACAGTTTCAAGCTCACAAGGCAGAAAGAAACAGAAGGCAACTTCATCACTGCCTCCTCACCGTCCGAGGCGGTGAAGCTTGCAGTCGAGGAAGCCATCAGAAAGAGGGAAGCGTTTGGGGCCGGGAATGTCCGTGTAAGGGATTTCGGCTGAAGTGGCAGCTTGCCGGTGGTGAAGAAACTGGTGATATTTTGAACGCTGATGAGACGGAGTCGGCTCTGGGAGTCGGTTACGGCCTTGCGGAGAGAGCGCTTGCCCTGTGTTCTGCTTCCGGAGTAAGATATGCGAGTGTTGCTTACAGACTGTCGGATGAACTCGGAATGTTCTTCAAGAATGGCTCGCTGAGTGTGATTTCTCCTGAAGTGGATTATGGCATCTCGGTGAGGGTCGCTACCCGCGGTGGCATCGGTTTCGCCGCGACAAATAACATGAATGTGCAGGGAATAAAAAAGGCGGTGAGGAGTGCCCTGTCAATGGCGAGGGCCTGCGACGGCATGGCTGCGGATCTCAACACAGGCAGGCCTGAAAAGGCCAACTGGACAGTCGTGCAGAAGATAAGGCTCGACAGCATGGATGCAGAGCTGAAAATAAAGAGAATGGTGGAACTTGACAAAATGCTCAAGGAGAGCACAGAACTGAAGAGCTTCAGGCAGATAGGCTACAGCGAGAGCACCAATTCAAAATACTACATTGACACGGAAGGGACGCAAGTTAAGGCATCCGATCCAAAAGTGGAGGTTGCCTATTTCCTCATGCTTCAGAGCGGTTCGGACTATGAACAGGCGCACCGTCAGCTGGGATATACAGGCGGTTTCGAGGCGCTGGAGGAACTGGAAGTGGAAACTCAGGGAACCGGGGACGTGAAGGCGCTCGAAGAGGTGCTCAGGCATGGAAAGACATTCAGGGGAGGGAAAATGGATCTTGTCTGCGGAAGCGAAGTCACGGGAATAGCCTGCCACGAGAGTTGCGGCCATCCAATGGAGGCGGACAGGATAATGGGAAGGGAGGCTTCTCAGGCAGGCAAGTCCTTTGTAACTTCAGACTCGATTGGAATGAGAGTTGGATCAGAGCTTGTGACAATCGTGGATGATCCGACATTGCCAAACAGTTACGGTTTTTATGAGTACGACGACGAAGGGGTGAGGGCTAGAACAAGAGTGCTCTACGATAAGGGAAAGATAAATGAATTCCTGCAGAACAGGGAAAGCGGTGCCAAGTCCCTCCAGTCATCAAATGGTGCTGGAAGAGCGTCATCCTACGGTGTGGAGCCGCTTGTAAGAATGGCCAACACTTACCTGCTTCCCGGAGACTGGAGCGATGACGAAATAGTTGGCGAAGTATCCCACGGAGTGCTGCTCAAGAGCTTCAACGAATGGAACATAGACGACAGGCGATACAACCAGAAGTATGTGGGCAGGGAGGCTTACATGATTGAGAACGGCAAAGTGACTGGACCTGTCAGATCTCCCACCCTGGAAATCACCACGCCCGGTTTCTGGAGCATGGTGGACGCGGTCGGGAAGAATGTCAAATTCTACGGTGCGACCTGCGGAAAGGGGGATCCCATGCAGGGTATGGAAGTAAACATGGGCGGCCCCATGATCAGACTCAGGAACGTCGTCCTGAAATGAGGTGCGATGATGAACATTGAACAATTCAAGGATCTCACTGAAAAGATTGTCGAGTATTCACTGAAACGGGGTGCCGACGACGCAATTGTCAACTCATACAGGAAGATCGGAA
>JAKAPY010000044.1 GCA_021811925.1 Thermoplasmata archaeon
AGTTGCATATGGCCCTTTCAGCTCAGAGCGGGGGGCAGAAGAATACCGCTTGAGCGGCCATCCGTAATGGGTGTGCTGAACGTGACGCCGGACTCTTTTTCAGACGGGGGAATTTTCTTCGACGAGAAGTCAGCTGTCGCACATGGACTGGAAATGGCCGGGGAGGGGGCAGACTTCATAGATGTTGGAGGAGAATCCACGAGGCCCGGCGCATCTTCCGTTAGCGCCCGCGAGGAGATCAGGAGGGTAGTCCCGGTTATCAGGAAACTTTCCTCGGTGACAAATGTTCCCATTTCAATCGATACAATGAAGCCTGAAGTGGCTGCAGCCGCCCTGGATGCGGGTGCATCCATTCTTAACGACGTTTCGGGGCTGAGGACACGTAAGATGAGAAAACTCGTGTCTGGCCGCGAATGCCCCGCTATCCTGATGCACATGCTCGGAGAACCGCGCACAATGCAGGATGCACCAACATACCAGGATGTTGTGTATGAAGTGTGCTCATTCATCTCAAGAATGATTGACGGGAGCGAGGATGACGGAATTGATACGCGCAATATTCTTGTGGACCCCGGCATAGGCTTCGGCAAGAAGGTCGAACACAACCTGCAGCTCCTGAGGGAACTCGATGCACTGCATTCCCTTGGAAAACCTGTTGTCCTGGGCGTTTCGAGAAAGAGTTTCATACCGGCTTTGACGGGTGAAAAGGAAAAAAGACTTGAGGGCAGCTTGGCAGCCGCACTCTACGGCTGCGCAAAGGGTGCCAATATCGTTCGCGTACACGACGTCCCGGAAACAAGGAGGGCTCTGCTGGTATGGAATGCTGTTTCCGGTAACGCTTAGCTTGCATCGTGAAGTCTTCACAGCTTTCTGTAGGCGGACAGCATGTCACGAAGCGCAGTCAGCGTTGAAATCCTCCCCTTCATGTTCTTCCTGAGAGATGAGGAAACGGGAGTCTTTCCAACACCGTCGAATCTGAACATATCCTCAAGAAAGTCAAGAACAAACGGCGGATAGGTTGAGAACATCCTCTTGTTGTGTAGCACACCTGCCGTCTTCTCGGCACGACGGAGCTCTGGAATAACTTCCCTGGCGAGATATTCGTAGTATGACATGAGAGAATCCCTTCCATAGGAACCAGCGGAGTGAGCGCTTATCACCGCATCGGCGGCCGCGATGCCAGAGGCAATGGCGAAATCCACCCCCCTGTAAGTGAAACCGTGGTTTACGAAGAGGCCGGCGGCATCGCCCGTGTTCAGAAAACCGTTTCCCACAAGGTTCGAAGGTTCAAGCGGGACGGAGTTTGGTATCATATGAGCCGAATACTCGATCATCCTGCCCCCCTTCAGCAGCCTCTGCATGTACGGATGTAATCGGAATTCCTCTATCATCAGCTGCACATCCTTTCTTGCACCTGACAGTTCAATGGGGTCCACAACAAGGCCGATCGAGACGCTATCCGAATTTGTGTACACGAAAGAGCCGCTTGCGCTCAGATAGGAGGCCGGATAGCCGATGAAAACGCCCGCTGCCCCTTCATCGTCGGACAGATTGAACCTGTCATTGATTCTATCCTTCCCGAGCTCGATTGTCTCCTTCACACCCACCTTGACCTGTGAAGGGGAAACATCACTCCTCAAACCAGCCTTACGGGCAATTGTCGCCGTTACCCCCTCGGCATTCACAACGCACTCTGACTCAATAGTATCACCGCCCGAGACAATGCCGCGAACGGCCCCGTCCCTGACGACAATATCCTCAACATTTGTGCCGGGGACAAGAAGTGCTCCGGCGCCTTCAGCCTTATCGGCAAGCCACTTGTCGAATCTGCTCCTCCTCGCAATGAAGCTGGAGGCCTTGTTCGCCTCAGACCTGCGAGATACAAAGTCTATCGAAGCGCAGTCTGATTCGTCCATCATGCCAATTGTTTCCCTCACGACGAACCTCTCGACAGGCGCATCCGATTCGAAGTTGCCGAAGTGTTTGCGAAGTATATGGGAGTAAATCCTTCCGCCGAACAGGTTCTTACCGCCGGGCACCTTCGCACGCTCCACTAGCAGCACCTTCAGGCCCCCTTTCGCCATCCTGTATGCTGCTGTGCTGCCTGCAGGACCTGCGCCTATCACAATGGCGTCAAATCTTTCCATGGAGTTGTTGCCCCTGGTATGTTATGTTTGCTTCTCTTAAAACATTTTCATGTCTCTACTCCTGGACGCGGTCTGGCAGAAATGACCAAGACATACTTATTTATCTGACTGAAGGTTAGTTCCGGATGGTCACTCCATTTGCACTGTATTGGAGGCCGTCAAGGTGTCGAAAATGTCAGGTGTCCGAAAAATCTCGATGATAGGCGCGGGGAACGTGGGCGCCACTGCCGGGCAGAAGATAGCAGAACGAAATATCGCTGACGAGGTTGTCTTTGTCGATGTTGTCGAAGGGCTGCCACAGGGTAGGGCGCTTGACATGTATGAATCTGCCCCCGTCGAGGGCTTCAACACAAGCGTGAAGGGAACGAATGACTTTTCCGAGATTGCGGGCTCAGACATCATTGTTGTAACGGCCGGGCTTGCGCGAAAGCCCGGGATGACAAGATCTGATTTGCTTGACAAGAATGCGGCAATAATGACAACTGTAAGTGAGAATATCAGGACGCATGCGCCTGAATCGATTGTCATTGTGGTCACAAATCCAATGGACATCATGACATACCTTGTTTACAGGAAGACTGCTTTTCCCAAGAACAGGGTGGTTGGAATGGCAGGCGTCCTTGACACATCCCGCTTCAGGACTTTCGTAGCAATGGAGCTGGGCACCATCCCGTCTCAGGTGACTGGTTTTGTCCTTGGGGGTCACGGCCCCTCGATGGTCCCGGTCATAAGCAATTCATCGGTCGGCGGCGTCCCGCTCACCCAGCTGCTGAGCGCGCAGAAGATAGACGAAATAGTCAAGCGGACAAGGATGGGCGGGGATGAGATTGTGAATTACCTGAAGACAGGAAGTGCATTCTATGCACCTGCGTCTTCCATATTCGAAATGGTGCAATCGATAGCACTCGATGAAAGAAAGATACTTCCATGCTCAGCCTACATCGACGGCGAATACGGCATCAGGGACATATACACTGGAGTTCCGGTTCTGCTCGGAAGGAAGGGCGCTGAGAAGATACTCGAACTGAAAATAGAGAAGTCGGAGCTGGATGCACTCAATTCTAGTGCTGACGCAGTCAGAAAGGACATCGAACTGCTGAAGGATCACAAATTCCTCTGATCAGAATATTACAGGCTCGTACCTTCCATCGCGAAAGTAAGTTCCCAGATTGCCAGATATCGGTATCTTGTGGCCGCACCCTGTACACCTGTTATCCCTGTCAAGATTCCAGGACGTGATGTCGAAGCCGTATCGGCCAACGGCCACCTTTCCGCAGGCCGGGCAGTATGTGCTCTCGTACTTGTGCCCCGGTACATTTCCCACATACACATATTCCAGGCCCTCCTCCCTTGCAATCTGCCAGTGCTTCTCAAGCGTCTTTACGGGTGTGCTTGGCAGATCCATCATCTTGTAATCCGGGTGAAAGCGCAGGAAATGCAACGGTACTTCGGGACCGAAATTATCTACAATCCATCTCGAAAGCCTTCTAGCCGAGTCCGCATTGTCTCCAACTTCTGGCACCACCAGGTCCGTAAACTCGATATGCACCGATGACCTGTCCCTCAGCTCCAGAAGGTAACTGAAAATGGGATCTGCGTCAGGGATTCCGATATACTTCCTGACGAACCCCTTCTCCGCATTGCCCTTGAAGTCTACCGTGATTGCATCAAGGAAATCATTCAGCACTGGTATGTCCTCCGGTGTTCCATATCCGTTCGACACAAACGAATTGAATATGCCCTTCTTCCTTGCAATCACACCGACGTCATGCGCGAACTCCAGGTAGATTGTCGGCTCATTGTATGTGTATGCAATGCCTTCGCACCTGTTTTTCTGCGCTAGGCTGACAATCTCCTCCGGTGCAAGCAACTCCCCCTCCACCTTTCTCCTCTGGCTTATGTCGTAATTCTGGCAGTAGCGGCAAAGCCAGTTGCACCCGGTTGTGGCAATGGAAAATATTCTCGTTCCCGGCATGTAGTGGACCAGGGGCTTCTTCTCTATCGGATCGATGTGACCAGTGATTACGCGCCCGTAGACAAGGAGTTGAAGCCGCCCGCCTATGTTCTGCCTCACGCCGCATAGACCTGTCTGTCCCTCACCCAGCTTGCAGTAGCGAGCACAGGCTGTGCAGCGCACTTTTCCGTCACCGGTATGCTCGAACAGAACCGCTTCCTTCATCCGGATATTATTACCCCCGGACAACAATAAAAGGATTTGCCGGATATCTCAGCTGTATATGTTATACGGCTCCTTTATGGCAGGTTCTGCCTGCCTCCTTACCTTCTCAAGCTGCACCTGGATGTCCTTTGCCTCATCAAGCAGTGGTTTGAGCGAGAGGCTGAATGGCCTTGGCCTGAGGAGTTTGTTGAGAATAGAGACAAGGCTGGCCGCGGCGGCCGCATCCGGTATGTCGGTCCTCGCATCTGCGTAAAGGCCTATAACATCCAGCTTCTGAATCCGCCCCATGTTGAGCATTACAGCGGACACTCCTGTTATCATTCCCACCTGAAGCGTTTCGAGCCCGGACTCCTTCATCTTCTTTCTAGAAGCATCACTCGTCCCGATCGCCCAGACAGGCGGAAGCTCGCCGGCCGGCCTTGCCCCCTCCTCCGCCTCTTCCCCCTCGCGCGGAATCGCATCCATCGCTATGAAGGAAGTGCATCCTGACTCGGTTCCCCACTTTATCAGTTCGCTTGCGACAGCCCTGTGCTTCCTGATCGGAAGCGGCACCTCGCTTGTAAACACCGCCAGGTTAAGCTCCAGGGAACAATAGACGCGACATGGCAATTTTGGCCTGCCGTTATAAATCATTGACACTGGCGGAAAGTCGTCCGAATCCATGGCAGCGACCTGATCCAGCTGAAGGTTGGATATCATGTAATTGGCCGCTATGCTGGCCACCATCCCGACACCTGTGAAAGCCTCAATCAGGACGCCGTTGTTCAGAATGACATTCTTGAGCTTGGTCAGAACTACATCGCCTGACATTGTTACCGTTACGGCTACGTACAAAGTACTATTTTAGAAGGAGAGTGGCCCTCGCATCGAACCCGCAAGCCACATGGGCTTCGCAATGCAACTGGCGGACAGGCTTGCCGGTCATTCTATTATAACCGAACAAGTATGCTGACACGTGCGTGAAAATGCAGCCACAGAAAGAGGCATGATCAAAGAATTGATGGATGTTTTCAAGTCACCGCCACCTCCCCGGGGAATTGGCGATGATTGCGCGGTGCTAAAAATCGGAAGAGAGGTAGTCCTTGTCAGCACCGACATGCTTTCGGAAAAGTCTCACTTTCCCCCGTACATGAGCTTTGAGCAGAGAGGTGGAATGGCCGCGGCTGCAAACCTGAGCGACATAGCCGCAATGGGAGGGAAGCCCATAGCACTGGTTGTCTCGATGGGCATACCGGAGAGCCTGAGTGTTGCGCAGATTCGAAGCGTCGCCAGAGGCATACAAAGGTGCGCTTCAGAGTACGGGGCCAGTGTTGTCGGCGGTGACACAAAGAGGGCGGCCGAGCTGACCATATCCATCACGGTCATAGGCAGGAAGACAGGAAGAGTGCTCCTCAGGAGTGCTGCACAACCGGGGCAGCTGCTCTGTGTTACCGGAGAGCTGGGGGGGGCTGCCGCCGATTTCCTCAAATGGAAGAAAGGGAAGAGGCCGGGATCAAAGTCCAAGTTGACATCACCAGTACCCAGGATAACTGAGGGAATGTCCCTTTCCTCAAGAGGCGTTGCATACGCCGCGATAGATATCACAGACGGGCTTGCCCTTTCTGCATGGTATATCAGCAGGGCGAGCGGCGTCGGGATTGAGATGGAAGGAAAAGCACTGCCCGTTTCCCCTGCCTTGGCAGAGACTGCCGACGGGGAGCGGCAGCTGCAGGAGGCACTTTTCTACTGGGGAGGAGATTACGAGCTTCTTTTCACCGCAAAATCAGCCGCTTCGGTGGTGAAACTGTCAAGAGAGCTCAACACCCCGCTGAGCATAATCGGAAAAGTGACAAAAGGCTCAGGAGTCAGGCTGAAAACAGCAGCAGGGGTGACGCGGCTTGAGGAGAGGGGATATGATGCCTTCGCGAAAAGCAGCATCGAGTCTGCCTTTGATTGACCTTGAGGAATTCTACGCCGTCCTCCTGGGCCACTACGGGGATCCCATGTGGTGGCCCGCGGACACGCCCTTCGAGATGTGTGCAGGCGCGATTCTTACACAGAACACCTCCTGGAAAAACGTGGAAAGGGCAATAGCGGGACTGAAGAAACTGAACCTGATGACAGCTTCTGCAATTGCAAGGACAGCACCCGATGTACTTGAGCAGGTGATCAAGTCGAGCGGAAGCTACAGGCAGAAGGCCAGGAGGCTGAGGCTGTTCGCCCAGTTTGTCCTTGAAAGTTACGGCGGAAGGGTGGAACAGATGCGTGGAGTCCATGTCGACACCCTGAGGAGGGAATTGCTTTCGATACACGGGATTGGTCCTGAAACAGCCGATTCCATCCTTCTTTATGCATGTGATAAACCGGTCTTCGTAGCAGACGCTTATTCCAGAAGGATTTTTGGAAGACTCGGTGTTGCACCAGGAGATACTGGTTACGGGGCACTCAAGTCAATGGTGGAAGGCAGGCTTCGGGCAGATGCCCCGATGTACAACAGGCTCCACGCACTGCTCGTTGAGTTCGGCAAACAGCTGTGCAGGCAAGAGCCGCTCTGCTCAAGATGTTTTGTCTCCTCAAGATGCAGGTACGGCTTGAACTCGCTAAATGTAAAGAAGCGGGTCTCCGAAGACGAGGACGAATAGAAGACCGGCAGTGAGAGCCAGAATGAAAGGTATTTTGGGTGAAGTCCACACGGTCCTCCAGCCGAGACTGCGTATTCTTTCGAGCATATCATCTTCGTCCACTGAGCCGAGTTTTTTCACCCGCCTGGGATTACCTGTTTCATCCGGCACTTCAAGCAGCCATTCCTTTCTCAAATCCACCGAGGACACGTCTTTCTGGCGCCCGAGAAACATGTGAGGCATCCTCGCCCTGCCCCTGGCCACGTTCTCGGCAAAAAGGGCAATAGGAATAGACAGAGAGAAAATCGCACCCATCAGTAGAACGCTCAGGAAAAATGGCAGAGTAAGGGTGACGAAAAGAGGCTGGAACATGCCAGTCACAGCTGGTGGATAGACCGGGAAGAGGACTGCGAGAGTTACTAGAGATTTTGCGTCCGCGCCACCCTTAATCACATCTATTTTGTATAGCACAATTATGAAGAGAATCCACAGGGGGATTGATGCTGCTATGTCGACATATGTCTGTCCGATGAATGGATAGACCTCGTATGCAGAGATGAGTAGAAGGCATATCCCGATGGTGTACCGCAACAGTGTTCCACGCCTGCCAAGAGCGTGGTTCCAGTCTATGAACATGTCAGCAAACAGGAAAAAAGGGAGAACCAGAACAATGGCTGAGGCTCCCGGAAGTGGAAGTGTGCCAGTATAGACATTCAGAGCAATCAAGGCAAAGGCGACTCCCCCGAGAATGATCCAGAGCAGATTGCTTACTTCCCTTTCCCTGACATCCTCGGCTGATGCAATGAAAAAGACAGAAAGTGCCGCTGTGATGGCTGCGACGTACTCCAGGTCCACGCACTGAAGACAATTGGAGTATTAGATAACACTTTTTACACCTGTCTGATTCGGTGAAAAAGCATCAGCTCTCTGGTTCAACGATCACATGCTTGAATTCTGGCATTCTCTTCACAAGCTCCAATTGGACCTTGTCTATAGCCCTCTCAAGCTGATCGGTTGTCAGACCGTCCCTGAAATTAATCCTTATCACAATAAGAAGGCTCTCGGGTCCTAGGTATATCGACTTTATCTCCCGAATCCTGTTGACATCCGGGAGCGTCTGCAGATCAGTTGTGACCTTGAGCATCTGCGTTTTGTCGAGTCCCCTCCCTATGAGCAATCCCCTTGATTCGGCCGAAAGGGCGATTCCAGTCACAAGCAGCAGGATTCCGTTGATGACTGCTGCGAGGGAATCGAAGTAATTGTACCCGGTGTAACTGACAAGTGCCAGGGCACCAACAGCCACAAAGCTTGAGGCAATGCTCATAACGTCCTGAAGCAAAACCGTCCTTACCCCCTGGTGATACTTCTGGAGCGCATCCGGCCTGTTGTCATAGAACCTCCTCTTCCTGTAGATGATGTAGAGGAGGCTTGCGGTGCTCACCGCAATCGTAACGCCAAGGACCGTTATGCTGAGCCCGATATTTGTCACACTGTGGCCGTTGAAGAAATCGAACACGCCGCTCAGCACCACCACTGCGCCGTTGACCGAGAAGACAAACACGCCGCTCACAAACGACCAGAAGAATCTCTCCAGCCCGTATCCGAAGTGATGGAGCTCGTCTGCCGGTCTCATTGAACTCCAGATTGCATACAGGAGCAGCCCACCGCTGGCAAGATCGCTGAGCTGGTAGAGCGCTTCAGAGAAGACAGCCTCACTCTTGCTTATCAACGAGATTGCCAGTATGAGGATGAAAAGCAGACCGTCTGCAAGTAGCGTTATCGAAATTGTTCTGTAGCTCTTGTCCCTGGACAACATTTCCTGTTCTGTCGTGCATTGCTATAATGGCCATCAAGTAAAAATCTTTTTGAAACAGGGATGTCCGGGGTCTGAAATGCTTTCGCCTCAACAAACAACAATTCATTTAAATAGCGCACACGACAATTTAACACTGTTCAAATGAAGACGCTGATTCTCTGCGTTGACCGGGATGATGACCTTGGGGCCAAGGCGCACCTGACCGGCCCGTTTGTTGGCCGAGAGGCCAACTTCGAGGCAGGCACAGCCCTGGCACTGGCCGACCCGGAGGATCCGGATGCAAACACGGTGCTCTCCGCCGTATCGATGTACGATGAGCTCTCGAAGAGGGGCATGGAAGTCCAGGTTGCCACCATCGTGGGAAGCCAGGACGTCGGCATTGAGTCGGACAGGATACTTGCACAGCAGCTTGAAAAGGTAATTGAAATTGTCAAGGCCGACAGGGCCATACTGGTCAGCAACGGCGCAGAGGATGAATTCTTCTATCCCGTGATATCGTCCAGGATAAAGATAGACAGCGTGAGAAGGATTTTCATAAAGCAGACACCCACGGTGGAGGGCGTCTACTACATACTGCTAAAAACGCTGAGAGACAAGAAAATGAGGAGGAAGCTCCTGGCGCCAATTTCGGCCATACTCCTGGTTTACGGCTTCTTCCTGATGTTCTCCGATCTTCTCAGCCTGAGCAATACGCATAACTTAGGCTACGTCTCGGCAATTGCCCCCGGGCTGATAACGTTCGTGATAGGCCTTTACCTGATTTGGTACGCCTATGACATAAGTGAGGCGATAAAGAGGGGATCGAAATCCATCTGGAAGGCCATCAGGTCTGGCAGCCAGATGCTGCCATTCGCAATCGTTACTGCGGTAATGATTGTGCTCGGGCTGCTCTATGCTTCCTCAACGGTGATAGATGCAAGAAACGTCCCTCCCCAGATACTGGTGCTCATATTCATCTCAAGCTTCCTCTGGATAGGCGTATTTGCAGTGTTCGTCCTGGAGGTTGGCAGGTTCGTGAATGTCTACATTAGCAAGCGGAAGATTTCATGGACTTCAATCACCGCAGGTCTCATGTTCCTTGCCATTGGGCTCATAATACAAGGTGCAATCGATTCAATCAAGCTCATTTACCATTTGGTACCCATAAACACAGCGCTCATTGTGGTCGAGGTGATTGCAGGAATACTGACAGCCATGTTCGGCGGATTGCTCAATGTCGGTGTTCACGGCATGGACGGCACACCGATTGATGATAACGACGAAAGAGGCGAGGGTCCCGAAGCTGGAACCCAGGTTCTGAAATGAAATGGGAAGACTGGAGAGCAAGTTACGAGCGCATTCTTTCTGATTTCAATTATGACCCTGGCAATGAGAAGGATGCCAGGGAGGCAGGTAACAGGGCATCTGCTTCCAATCCGGCCATACTGAAGGGAGAGGAAGCGCTGGGGGTGCTCAGGAAGACGCTTGCCCGCAAATGCCTGGTAACAGGAAATGCACCTTCTCTGGCGGTGGACATGGACAGGCTGAGTGCAGCCGGTGAACTCGCGGGAAGGGCAATAGTCGCTTCAGACAGTTCGTGCCTGACGCTTCATGGCCTTGGCATTATCCCCGACGTAATAGTGACAGACCTCGACGGTGACATTGAAACGGAGAAAGGAATGAATGGCTCGGGCTCCCTTGCTGTTGTGCACTTCCACGGCGACAACATAGCCAGGGCGACGGAATTTACTGGCAGCCTGAGGGGACTGGCAATAGTCACAACCCAGGCTGGTCCCACCGACTGCACATTCAACTTTGGAGGTTTTACTGACGGTGACAGGGCCGTACTAATGTGTGAGGAATTCGGAGCGGCTGACGTGATTCTAGCAGGTTTCGATTTTGACAGAGTAGCGGAAAAGGGAGCGGAGGGAGATATCAAGAGAAGGAAACTAGCGCGTGCGAAATCGATAGTGGAAGATGCCTCCTTGCGCGGCCTGAAGATTACGAATGCTTGATTGGGGGCCACAATACGGGGAAATGATTTCGATGCAGGTTTTACTTGAGCGGAGGGAAAAAGGAGAGTATAATAAGAGGGTGCTGTTCACTCCTTGCTTGACGGACCGCAGGTGAGAGAAAAGTGGATACGTACGTCATTGTTGCGCTCATATTCATAGTATACTTTGCGCTTCTCGTGTTTCTCTGGAAATCAGGACTGGCGAAGAGATGGAATATTTCGTTCATGGGACCGATGATCCTCCTCAGGACTGAGAAGGGGAGAGGTGCAATCAGGCGGGTATCAAAGGCAAGACGCTTCTGGATCATTTACGGCAAGATTTCACGTGTCCTCTTCCTCATAGGAATGAGTGCAATGATTGTGCTGCTGCTATGGGAGTCCACACTCGTTCTAAACATACCCAAGCAGAGCATACCCTCACCGCAGACATACCTTCTGCTGCCAGGCATCAATCCTTTTGTTCCTCTCGGTTACGGCCTTCTTGGAATAATAGTGGCTGT
>JAKAPY010000045.1:0-4347 GCA_021811925.1 Thermoplasmata archaeon
GAGATTACGAGTGAAACAGTGGCCACATGGAATGCATCCCTGGGTTCCAGGCCGCCTTCGTAAACAATTCTGCCGCCGCCGCTGTATGGCGTCTTGACAGTCAGCAGATCCGTCCCAAGCCTGTGATCGAAATACTCATCGTACGTGTTTGCGGCTATCTGGGAAACCACGGCTCCAACAAGCGTAAGCAGGAAAAGGGGAATGGAAATTGTTACCTGCCTGGCAGCTATCAGCATGCCCAGCACGACATACAGGAAGCTGATAAGCAGATGCGGCTCGAAGACAATCCTTGATAGAATTATTCTGGTCTTTGTCCCGAGCATCTCTTTTCCGGACTTTGAGGGCGATTAAAAGTCTTTCCATCAACAGGATAACCAGTAACCGGCTACTTCTCCCCTCTTACAATTGCAACGCCGTGAGTCAGCAGGTACCTGAAATCGGAACTTCTGTATCCTATTTCCTTCATGGTCGAAGCAAGTTCGTCCGGCCGGCCGAGGTTCATGTACGCCTCGCTCAGATGCTGCCACGGGTTTGACTTCCACTCCCTTCTCACCTTTCTTGGCACAACGAGTATCGCAAGCCTTCCAAGCACATGCTTCATGTAGAAATTCATGACCCTTTTTCTGATGCCGGAATCGGGTTCTGCTATGTCGATTATCACGACCCTGCCGTCGGGACGCAGTACCCTTCTGATGTCCCTCAGAGCCTTCTCCTTGTCAATGAAATTCTTGAAGGAGAAGCCGGACATCACCCGGTCGAACACCCCCTCGACGAAGGGGAGATGCTCTGCAACACCTATCACCGGAAGATAATTTCCAGCGCAGAGGGCGCCCTGCAGCGACTTCCTGAGCATAAACTCGTTCGGTTCGAGCAATATGATATCCCTGCCGCGGAGGTGCCTGGAAAATGAACCCGGTCCGCTTCCTACCTCCAGCACGCTCATGTCCTCAGACGTCTCGGTGGCCGCCTTTTTTCTCCACCTGTCCATCATCCCGAACGAAATTATGGATGCGGCGCTATCATAGAACTCGCCTATGGACTGTATGTCGCTTTCAACCCGGCTCCACGACTCCTTCTCAAGTTTCCTGTCCGCACTGCCGTCATTGTCTTGAACTCCATCCGCATGCGACATCTGGAACTTCCAACTCGATTCATTTCACTCCGTTTCACCTATATAATCCAATCTGAGTTCGTCCACGAAGAGGGTGAAAATGGATTGGTCCATCATCAAAAATCATTAAATCGTCATTTTCAGATGTGTTTGCGAGGTTTTTCCTTTGAAGGCATGGGTCATTGAAGGTTTCGGTGGCGTTGAAAAGTTGCGTCTCTCCGACGTCCCGGAACCAGCTGCAGCCGAGGGTGAGGTGGTTGTCGATGTCAAGATGGCAGGCGTTAACCCTGTGGACAGGTCGACTCTGTCGGGTCGTTTCGACTGGATCAGACCACCCTTTGTAACGGGTGCCGAGTTTGCAGGCGTCATATCATCGGTGGGCGCCGGTGTCAGGGGCCTTTCGGCCGGAACGAGGGTGCTGGTGAATCCAAAGCTTTTCTGCGGGAGCTGCTATTACTGTCTTCGTGGACAGGAGAGCGCCTGCCTTTCAAATGAGAGGATGAGCAGGGCACCACACATAATTGGCGTGTCAAGACAGGGCGGGTGGAGGCAGAAGGCGGAAGTTCCTGCCATGAACATATTGCCGATCCCGGAAGGGTTGCCGACAGGCGAAGCATGTACGCTCGGGGTGGATGGTGCAACTGCATGGCATCTTGTCAAGCGGTCCAGGCCGAAACCAGGAGAATTCGTACTCGTTGTGGGTTCAACAGGCGGCGTCGGGATGTTTGCAGTGCAGATTGCCAAAATGTACGGCTGCGAGGTTGCAGCGGTGGTGGGAAGCAGCGAACACGCCGAGAGGCTGAAAAAGCTTGGCGCGGATCATGCGATCAACAGGAACGGGCAGAAGGTTGTGGAGGAGGTAAGGAGGCTGACGAATAACAGGGGTGCCGATGTCGTTCTTGACCCGCTTGGAAGCGCCACATTCGAAATGAGCTCTTCCTCTCTCGCTCCACTCGGCAGGTACGCAACTTGCGGCACGCTGACCGGAACGAAGGCCGAGCTGAGCCTGCTTCACCTGTACTCGATGCAGGTTGAATACATAGGTTCCACCACCTTCTCGAGAGCCGATTTGAGCGATGCACTGAACGCAGTCGCAAGAAGAAAGCTGATTCCACAGATAGACTCCAAATTCCGCTTTGACGAACTTCCTGCTGCTATGAGGAGGCTTGATGAGCACGGGAGATTTGGGAAGGTGCTTGTTGAACTGGCCTGACCCCATCATACAAAGAACTGATTGAGCTCTTTCCAGGTGCTGCCGTCCACGTATTTCTTCTTCGTGCCTTCTGCAAGCGGCACTTCTACCACTGAAGCTCCGCTGATGGCAACCATGACTCCGAATTTGCCCGCATGGGCTGCCTCGACGGCGCGTATTCCGAGCCTTGAAGTCATCACCCTGTCGTACGAGTTAGGCCTCGTCCCCCTGATTGTGTGGCCAAGGACGGTCGACCTTGTCTCGTAGCCGGTCTTTTCCTCGATGTACCTGGCGAGATAACTTGCATTGCTCTCGCCCGGGGCCTTTGCAAACAGTTCATGGCCGAACTCGTCCTTTTCGGCCTTGCCGCGAGGAACAAGATTCACGCCCTCTGCAACGACTATCACTGTGCTTTTTTTTCCCCTGCTACGCCTTTCATTTACGAGCTTTACGGCATCGTCCACAGTGCCGTTGAATTCCGGTATCAGCACCATGTTTGCACCGGCGGCTGTGCCTGCGTAGAGGGATATCCACCCGGCATCCCTGCCCATCACTTCAACAACCATTATTCTTGAATGGGATCTTCCCGTCGTCTGGAGGCTCTCGATCATTTTCATTGCCTCGTCAACCGCCGTGAAGAAGCCGAACGAGTAGTCTGTGCCTGCGAGATCGTTGTCAATTGTCTTCGGAACACCGATTACCTTCTGCCCCATGGCCGAGAGCTCCCGAGCAACTCCCAGCGTATCGTCCCCTCCAACGGCGATAAGGACGTCGAGGCCGAGGGAGTTCATGTTCCGGGCGACCGTATCAAGGCCCTTGTCCCTCTTGAGCGGATTCGTCCTTGAGGTTTCAAGCTCGGTGCCCCCTTCACCCACGAGACGCTCGAAATCGTCGTATTTCAGCGTCACGGTGTCCTTCTCAAGGAGGCCTGCCCAACCCCGCCTGATTCCAACAACTTCGTCGCCGCGGACTTCCGCCGCCCTCAGCACGCCCCGTGTTACGGCGTTCAGGCCGGCACAGTCTCCGCCGCCGTTCAATATGCCTATCCTCAATTGAATCACGCAGTCTTCGTCACTTTTTCAGGCGACTTCCTGTCAATGATCAGTTCGTTGAGAACCTTCGCTGTCCTGAGCGGATCGCTGCTCTGCCAGACGTTTCTGCCAACCGCTATTCCTGCCGCCCCCGCATCCAGGGCACCGGACACATGGGTCAGAAACTCCGACTCATTCTTTGTCTTCTTTCCCCCAGCCATGTAGACAGGTACATTTCCTGCGGACTTGACGACCCAGGAAAAGCTTTCCTTGTCACCCGTGTATTTCACCTTCGCAGCATCGGCGCCGAACTCGAGTGCTGCACGCGCAGCATAAGCAACCATATCCCTGGCGGTATCATCCTTGACATATTCTCCGCGGGGGTAGACCCAGAGGACGACTGCAAGGCCGGCATCGTGTGCTTCTTCCTCGATCTTCCCGAATTCCTGAACCATATCGGCTTCGAATTCACTGCCTATGTATATGGTGTAACCGACTGCAGCCGCTCCAAGTCTGCTTGCATAGTCGACAGAGCAAAGCTGCTTGGCGACAGGCTCCTTGCCGTAAATGTTTGTCTTTGCATTCAGCTTGATAAGAAGAGGGATCTCAATCATCTCGTGGTACTTCTCCGCAATTCCCTTCTGGCATGCAAACGCGTCGAAGCCGCCTTTGTTCGCTATATCAATCACAAACTTTGGATCCACATTTCTGCCGTCAAAATCAGTCGGACCGTGCTCAATGCCCTGGTCGTACGCAATTATGATTGACCTTCCATTCCTCATGAACCTGTTCATTCTTCCCATTCTGCTCTTCGCTCCTTGACCCGATTGTCACCGTGTACCTACCTCGCCCGTTCTTAAATCACTTTCGAACATCTCGCCGTATACCGTGCTGCCTGAACGGGCGCAGATTTACCGAAAATACAGCATGTTGAGTTTAGTCTTTTCGCTGAATTTCCTGCCGAAGCTGCCTGCCGGAAACGTCTTCATTGTCAATTCTACTATGTTGTTTAC
>JAKAPY010000045.1:4357-11030 GCA_021811925.1 Thermoplasmata archaeon
CTTCCGCCGAAATCAGGTGGCCGGAGATTCCCCTGTGGTCTTCACCACCGAGCGCCACATGCAGGTGGACGCTTTTCTTCCCATCCATATCTGCCACGGAACCGGACATGGAAACAAGCTCGTGAGGCATCGGGAACTTCGCTATTTCATACCCACTGCCGTTCCAGTATCCGATCTCTGCATTTCTGAGCATGCCAATGCCCGATAGCACCATTGCTGAATCAGTTTTGCATTCATTCACGATCAGCTCTATGCCTCCGGACACCTGCTCCCCGTCGTCAAGAACCGCAGCAATCAAATCATTACCTGTTTTTCTCATTTCAAAAGCCTGTTGGAGTCAACGGTCCGCGGAATAAACATCTTTTCTGAGTCATCAGTCAGCCGGGCAACGGGCAGACGCACTTATCCGCC
The DNA here is from genome assembly GCA_021811925.1 of Thermoplasmata archaeon. Taxonomy (GTDB): domain Archaea; phylum Thermoplasmatota; class Thermoplasmata; order Sysuiplasmatales; family Sysuiplasmataceae; genus JAJZXY01. The sequence goes on from JAKAPY010000045.1 coordinate 4,769, forward strand.
GCATTCCGATAAACGCCTACTTTCAACAGTCGCGGAAGGTCCAAACGATTTTGGCGTTCGGAGGTTCCTCCGGAATGGCAAGTTTAAATTCGACTTTGTTATATGGCTGCTGGGACCTAAATTGGAAACGATTGTAAGGCAAGATCGTGAAAAGGAGACGGGAACAGCCCCGGGCAGAACAGGGGAACTCGTTGGCCGTGACTTGCCAAGGCGAGAAGGGTACAGGTTTGTTCAGGGAACGGGCGAGTTCGCTGCGGACATAATTTTTGCCAACGCCCTCAGTATTGCGCTGTACAGGAGCCCGTACGCACACGCTAGAATAGTGAAAATTGACAAATCCAGGGCGCTTGCTACGCCCGGTGTCGTCGCCGTCTTCACCGGCTCGGACATGATTGAAAGCGGTCTCAGAAAGGAGGGAATGCGGATGGCCGGCCAATCGCAGGAACGGTATCCCCTTGCGGTCGGCAAAGTGCGGTACAACGGGGAGCCTGTGGTAGCGGTAATCGCGGATTCTCAGTACACCGCCGAGGACGGCGTCAGCGCAGTAGAAGTGGAGTTTGAGCAGTTAGAGCCAAGCCTGGATCCTTACAGGTCAGTTGAGGGTCACGACACTTCTCTTTTGCATGAAGGAACCAAGAGCAATGTGGTCTTTGAAAAAGTCTACAAATACGGTGATGTGGATGGCGCGTTTGCGAAGGCACAGAAGATCATAAAGAGGAACAGGCTGTACGTTCCGAGGTTCACGTCTGCTCCCCTTGAGCCGACAACAATCCAGGCTGACTTCAACACGCGTCAGAACAGTCTCTACCTTAGCGGGAGCCTCAAATCATCAGAAATAACAAGGCAGATGCTGGCAAAGTACCTCGGCATCCCCTTCACTTCAATCCATATCTACATACCAGACGTCGGTGGCTCATTCGGTGTCAAGAATCATGGTGAGTGGGTGCTGCTTTGTGCATGGATAGCAAGACAACTTGGAAAAGCAGTGAAGTATGTTTCAACTCAGTCGGAAATGCTTACGGCCTCACAGCATGCGGAAGAGATATGGTGGGACGCTGAAATGGCGGTCGACCTGGACGGCACAATTCACGGATTCAGGGCCAGGTGCATACATGACCAGGGTGCTTATACCAGCCTGCGGGGCATTGCGAACCAGCTCCGCAACCCGGTGGAGCAGTACAGGTTCAAAAGCTTCCAGCTGGACATAAGGGAGGTCCTTACCAACAAGGTCCCCTGCGGCTCCAACAGAGGTTATGCGAAGCTGCACCATGTGTTCATGCTCGAACGACTGATGGATGCTGCAGCTAAGGAGCTAGGCCTCGATCCGGTGGAGATCAGGCGCAGGAACCTGGTGCTGCCCGAGGAAATGCCGTATACTGCCCCCAACGGTGCTGTGTACGACGGTGGAGACTATCCAGAGTTGCTCAGGCTAACCGCCGAGCTGTTTGACTATGAGGGGTTCAGGAAAAAGCAGGAGGAATGGCGGAAGCAGGGAAGATACGTGGGATGCGGCGTTGCGCTTGGAATGGAATCCAACCCATCAACCGAGGCGAAGGAGCTCAACGTCCTGCCGCTCGAACTGGTATCCAAGGGAACGGGTAACCAGGAGGCGGCATCGGTAGAGATCAACCAGTTCGGAAAGGTCCTTGTCACTGCAGGGGACATACCGCAGGGACAGGGGCATGAAGTGACAAACGCTCAGATTGTGGCGGACACATTAGGCATGCCGTACGACGATATTACAATAACAAGCGGCTATGACTCGTGGCGCGACGCCTCCACACCGTTCTCCATCACCTCAAGCTGCAGGTGGGCCGTGCTCGGAACAGGAGCGTTGATGGGGGCCTCCAGGCTTGTCAGGGAGAAGGTACTCAGGATTGCTTCCTATGTGCTGAATTCAAACAGCATTGAACTGAGCGACGGGGTTGTGACGGACAAGGCAACTGGCAATAGCGTGACAGTCGGTGAAATCGCGCGACTTGCGTACATCGACCTGGAGAAGCTTCCCCCTGGAATTGAGCCGGGTCTGAAGTCAAGATACGTTTACAAGGCAAAGTACGATGTTGCTGGGGGCAGGGCAATTCCTGACGCCAATGGTTATTCAAACCTGTCAATGTCTTATGCGGCCGAAGCCACTTTTGTTGCCGTGGAGGTTGACAGGGAGACAAACGAGATAAAGATACTCAACTTGAGCAAGACAGGCGATTGCGGAAGGCAGATCAACCCGGGTGTCGTCGCATCCCTGGAACACGGGGCGATCGCGGACCAGGTTGGTTTTGCACTGTTCATGAAGATGGACTATGACGAGAATGGGCAGCTGCTCACTTCGACGTTTAAGGATTATGTCGTGCCGCTTGCCTCGGATCTGCCCAGCTTCCACCTGGGCCATCTTGAGACGCCATCACTTTTCACGCCGCTTGGCGTCAAGGGAATGGCGGAGGGCGCAGGGACGCCCGCTGCGGCAACAATAGCTGCCATTGAAGATGCTCTTGAGCCTCTTGGAATTACGCTGGATGAGGTCCATATCACACCAAGCGATCTGCACAGACTGATAAGCAGGAAGCAGTCCCGGAGTTCCTGACCGTCATCCAGTGCCGCATTCCGCAGCATTGAGCATCTCACTGTTGTAATGGAAACGGGACAGGATGGATGGTTTGGGGAACAGGGTGATTCCCGTTTCAAGTCTATTTATTCAACACGGCGCGACAGAACAAGATTTATAAAGCATGCGTAAAATGGACCAGCAAATGGCTGAAGAGATACCAGGTAGAAAGTTCAAGTTTGCAGCTTCAGTCGGCATGCTCATCATAGGTGTATTGTTCTACTGGCTTTACGGCCTGTCATATGGCGAATGGAACCTGTTTCTGCCGGGGAATGACGGTGTCTACTCGGTCGTTGTCTTCTTTGTCGGCATAGGGATTGCTGGTTCGGTCCTTTTCAGGAAGAGACCCGCGGGCCAGTAACTACATCGGTTTTGACACGACCGCCTCTATTTCTGTTTCATTGGCGCAGACGATGCATCTTCCGCTTCCGCTTGTTTTCCATTCAGGGATGCCAAGGATGCTCGATCCTGTCTTTTCATCGATGGTCTTTCCGCATGTTTCATTGCCGCACCACCAGATGATGTTGAGGCCCGGCCCTATCTCTTTCAGGTTCGCGACGCGATGCTCCGCTGCCTTCTCCCTCTCCGTGGCAATTCTCAACATGTTTTCTCTAATGCTGTCAAGCAGCTCCGAGACATCTTTTTCAAGCGAGGCTGTTCCTATGCTCTGCTTTTTTCCGCTGTCCCTCCTGACTGCGGTCACGAACTTGTCAGTCGCCTCCCTCTTGCCAACCTCAAGCCGCAGTGGCACGCCCTTGCCTTCCCATTCGTAGTATTTGTTCCCGGGCCTGATATCCCTGCTGTCAAGCCTGGTCCTGATTCCTGCCGCGACAAGCCTTGCTGCAACTTCGGCCGCCGCCTTGTCAATTATCTCGCTTTCCCCTTTCTTGAGGACAGGAACAACCACTACCTGAATCGGGGCAATTGGAGGCGGGAAAATGAGTCCCTTGTCGTCGCCATGCACCGCCACCACTGCGCCAAGCATCCTTTCGCTCAGTCCGTAAGTGGTCTGGAACACGGGCCTGCGCTGCCCGTCCTCGTCTTCAAAATATATGTCGTACGGGATGGAGAAATTGTTCCTGTACTGGTGTATCGACGCAATCTGCAGCGTCCTTCCGTCGGGGAGCACCGTGTCTATTGCCTTCGTGTAGTATGCCCCCGGGAATTTGTCCCATTCAGGTCTCGTGTGAATACGGAATGGAAGACAGAGTGCCCGGGCTATTCCCCTCATTATGTCAAGGTCCTCGGCTATCTGCCCCTCCGCCTCCTGGAAGGTTGCGTGGCATGTGTGCCCCTCGATGAAATGGATTTCCCTCACCCTTATGAACGCCCTTGTCTGCTTTGTTTCGTACCTGAATGTGTTCACTATCTGGTACACCCTCAATGGTAGATCAGCGTGCGATCTTATCCATGTTGAAAAAAGGGGGTACATTGCTGTTTCGCTTGTTGGCCTGAGCAGCAGTTTTATGTCAAGTTCGTTGTCGCCTGCCTTTGTGACCCAGTAGACCTGCGAATCGAACCCCTTTATGTGGTCCTTCTCCTTCTGGAACTGGTCTTCGGGTATAAGCAGGGGGAAGTTAACCTCGTCATGTCCCCTCGAATCGAATTCCTCCCTGACTTTGGAGTCAATAAGCAGCATCGCCTTCCATCCGTAGGGCGGCCATACATTGAGTCCCTTGACCGGATATCTCTTGTCCGTGAGGTTGTTTTCCTCTACGACTGCGTTGTACCACTCACTGAAATTCTCTTCCTTCTTCAACTAAACCACTTGGCCCGGCAAGTGTGTATGTAAAATGGTGACGCTTATAAACGTAATCTTCATCACTCAGGCCCGCAGCTCGAACAGGTGCTCAAGCACAAGCGGGGCTACCGAGACTTCCGATGCATCTGTCTCGATTGTATCTGTGGAAATTACTTCGTCTGCGAGTTCCCTCAGCTTAGGCAATGCGTTACCCGTGAAGAGGCCGTGCGTGCAACCCGCAAATATGTGTTTCGCGCCAAGCTCCTTTAGCCGTTTCATTGCGGCCACCATTGAACCACCGGTGGCAATTATGTCGTCAACAATCAGGACCGTCTTGTCCTTGACATCAACCTTCTTCGGGTACAGCTTGACATTTGTCGGGTCAATCCTCTCCTTTAGGAAATAGTCATAGTCGCAGCCGATTTCCTTCGCAGCTATTTTCGCGTATTCGACAGCCCTCAGTCCCCCGTCGGGCGATATCACTGTGTCAATCTTGTGCTTCCTGAAGTATTTCGCTATCTGAGGGGAGGCGACAAAGTTCTTCGTCTTCGTATTCCGTATGTATTTTGATACCCCTTCAGCGTGCAGGTCTACAGTCAGTATTTCGTCAAACCTGTTGTCCAGGATCCCGGCAATTACTTCGGCACTCACTGACTCGCCCTCCCTGAAGAGTTTGTCCTGACGCTGATAACCGTAGTAGGGTACAAGCAGCCTGACAGAATTCGGTTTTCTCCTCATGACTGCGTCGTGGAGAAGCAGCGTTTCGATTATGTTGCTGTCCGGAAAAGTTGCCGAAACAATTACTACATCCTTCTTTTCGAGCGGGGAAATGACACGCACATAGCTCTCCCCGTCAGGAAAGCGTTTCAACTCCGTCGAGGCAAGTTCCCACCCCGCTTCAGCCGCCAGGTGCTCGGAAAGCAATCTGCTGCTCGAACCGCTTACAATGATCACGGGCACTGGTAGCTTTTCGTATTTCTTATTAATATCGGTCTGTGACCTTCGCATGGGTGCGCCACGGCCGTATCTGTAATTGGTTGTGATTGGTCATTCCTGCGGCTTGTTCGACTTGCTCTCGAGCGTGTGCCAGTCTATCACCCGCTGGATGATTTTTCTGGTTCCGTTGAGGTCGTAGTCCATTTTGGAAAGCCTGACTATCCTGATGCCCTGGAGTCCCCGTTTCCGCATCTGCATTTCCAGTTCCTTCTCGTCAAACCGCTGATCGTAGCCGAGCGCAATAATGTCGGGACGGATCTCCTCAACCGTCTTGTATATGTCATCCTCATGCCCGAGAACGGCCCTGTCAACAGGTTTGAGTGCGGCAACGAGTTCCACGCGCATCTTGCCGGGGGTGATGGGTTCATGCTTCATTTTCCTTACAGTCGCATCTGTAGCCACGACGACGACCAGTTCGTCCCCCAGTTTTTTTGCCTCCTGCAGGTAATGCAGATGGCCGAGGTGGACAATATCGAACACACCGGACGCCATTACTCTTACTGGTTTTTTGACTTCGAGAATATGAAATCCCTTCGGGTGGTTGTTGAAATAGCGAACACGCGGTTGTATTTTGCTTTTGCCCATGCCTTATTGCTGACAGCATGCGTAAAATAGTGGTCAGCGATCACATCCGCATGACCCAGCAGGCGGCAATTCTTGACGACGCAGGTGGAAGGGCGGCTATCGACAAGAGCAGCATGTCAAAGGCAATCGCATCCTTCCCTTTCCAGCTTGAGAAAGGCTGGGAACTCAGCAAGGGTATCGGCCCTGCCTCGTTCGGCTTCAGCCCTTCGAGCATTGTTCTGTCGGGGATGGGCGGCTCGGCTATTGGCGGCGACGTTCTGGCGGATGCAATGAGGGGGCTAAGTGGTTTCAGGGTGGACGTCAACAGGACATATTCGCTGCCCAGGAAACTGGAAAAG
>JAKAPY010000046.1 GCA_021811925.1 Thermoplasmata archaeon
CATATGTCCTGCTCAGAAAGATTCCTTCTCATGCCGCTGACCCCTAATTTCTAAGTTCGCTCACAACGTTCTTCAGCAAAGCCAGTGCAGACTGCCTTTCCTCTTCTGTTATAGGATGAAGGCTGAATTTCGCCTCTTCGTAAAGGTAGGTGAGTTCATTCACTGTCCCGGGGTTCAGGCCGAGGGCGGTGACCGCCCCATTTCCAAACTCCCTGGGCGTGAATGTCAGCCTGTCGAGTGCGCCTGCCATCCCGAGTCTCATCCTCATCTCCCTGTACACTTCAATGACTCCCTTCCTGGGATCTTTTCCCTGCTCAATCTCGCCTATCTGTCTCTCGACTGCCGTTGCCAGGCCAGACCGGTTATCCATCCTCGGATAGTCTTCCTCCCTGTCCGGCTTGACAAGTACATATATGCCAATTCCAACCAGCACAGCAACCGTGATCATAAGCGGCACGAACAGGAAGAAGGCGAAGAGCTGGACCATATCGGCTGCAAAACCGCTCCCCGTCGTCGTCGATGTCGAGTTCTGACTTACTGTGTTGTTGACCGTATGTATTGGATTAAAGTGGGCAATGCCGGAGAACGCGCCAAGCCTTGTCCCAATAAGAACCATCGCAAGCACTACCAACAGTGCCAATACAGCGCCAAGCTGCGACCTTTTCTGGACATTGACGTTCGCATGTGAAACACTGGGCTTGCCGGAGAGCAGCAGCGTTATGAGCTGCATGACGAGGAGAATGACGAGTATTACAATTAAAACGGTGAAAAGGAAGCCCGCCAGTCCGATGATTGAAAGAAAAGGCAGTCCCGTTGCCACTCCACTGACAGTCAGGGGGCCCTGCATCGATGAAATTATGATCCCTGCTGCTATCACCGATGAGATGAGCGCTATCGCGGTAATAATGAATCTCGGAGGAGACGATTCGCGTCTGGCTGCCATCGTGTGCCCTAAACATCTTCCGCGCTTAGTATTTATGCCGGAACCGATGATATTGGCAATCTAAGGTGTTCCTGAATCGTGAAGCTGATAGTAATAGGCGGAGGCTGCTTCGGGACGATACAGACAGGAAGACTCCTCAAGGCAATGGAAAGGGGGGCGATTGACAGGGCAACCGTCGTCATTGTCGACAGGAACAGCGATCCGCCAGCCAGGAAGGAATTTGGCATGATGAAGGATGTTGAGTTTGCCAAGTCCGACTGGTTTGATTATCTGAGAGCCTATTTCCAGGGGGACGGCAGATCGGCGGGTGACCAGATAATACCTGCCCACATCGCACCCCATCTCCTCTTCGAGGTCGCGGCTAGCGCAATCCATGAGGGCACAGGGAGAAAGGTCGAGCCGGAGCCTGTCGGGAAAGAGTTCAACCTTCCGTTCGAGAAGGAAGGCGCAGGAAGTGTCAGGTACATAAGCGCTGCAGCCTGGCTCTGCCCTTTTGCATGCATTGAGCCGGACGTCTGCCCTGCAACAAGGGGACCCAGAAGCTGGGATCTAAGCAGTCTGGTCCCCAAGGTCATGGGGGACAGCGTCGACGCGTCAATCGTCTTCAAGACGACTCACTTCGCATGGGGTGTGGGCACCATTCCCTGCGACCTGATTTCGTCGTCATACGACTCCGTCATAGGCATGGTCAACGGCGCAGACAGCGGCCGCATCTTTCACGTTGCTGTAGCCACGACAAGCAACTGCCATGGCGTTGTCGGCAGGCTAAAAATACAGTAGCCGAAATCACTCTTCACAGATGTGGCAGGTGTCCACGTCAACCCCGGGCTCCATGACATGATGCATTTCGCACATCAGCCTGTTCTTCCGTATGAACCGGGTGAGGTCGCTCAGGACGGTCGCAGCCCTCACGCTGTCGCTGCTCCCCTGAATTGTCCCCGCGAGTTCAGATATCCTCTCCCTGATGTATGGTGTCTCCAGGTATGCAATGTTGCGTGCGCGTGCCCCGGTCATGTAGTTGCTGACCGCGGACTGTGTCACGCCAAGCAGTGCTGCCACTTCGGACTGGTTCATCCTGCCGCTGAGAATCAGCTCTTTCGCCAGCATGGCGCGGAGAGCAGGAATTACCGCGATTGCTTCCAGTTCAGATGGGAGATGCATCGGAACTCAAAGTGTACAGTTACTCTATTAACTTTTCTGATTGCTTTTTCAGCCATCCCGCTGCGGAGGTTCGCGTTCTGGCAATAAAACATTCCAAATGCAGGCAAATGGGAAAGGCAAAGGCGGACGGGTAAATCCGGCGCTTATCTTCCCCAGAAGGGATCCTGCTTTCTCCTTATGGCAAGCAGCTCCTCAAAAATCTGCCCTTCGTCGAAGTTGAGCTCCTCTCTCTGTATCGACCTTGCATGCGACTCCGGTATGTCCGCATAGAGCACATCGCCCTCGGATATCTGCCTTCCAACGGTAGGCCCCTCGATTGCCACCGCGACCTCCTCGCCGGCCTTTGCCTCAGTCCTCGTCTGCTCACCGACGCGTATGCTCCTTACCCTTCCCACTTCGCGCCCTTCATGGTTAATAAGCGAAATCCCCTGCACAAGTGTGCCCGCAAGTATCCTAGTCCCGACGATCGCAGGCTTGCTTATCCTGAATGTGTGGTTTGGCATCAGCAGCAGCTTGCACGGGAAGACGATCTCCTTCCTCTTCTTCTGCATCTTCTCCTGGACCTTCTGCTCCTGCCACTTCTGGTAATTGTCTATCAGCGTGTAGATAACATCACCAGATATCACCTTCACGTCGCTCGACAGGAGCGCCTCGTTTGCCTCTGGAAGAATTGGAACATTGAACGCCATTATCACTTTTTCAAGCTCCTCGTTCTTTGAAGAGCGATCGACAACATCCCTCCTTGTCACCGGCCCGACCTGCCCTTCCTCGATCCTGACGCCCTTCTCCCTTGCTTCCATGAGCAGCGCCTCCAGAGAACCGAGTGCATCCGTCTTCACCAGAATCCCCGTTTCGTCAAATTCGACCGTGACAGAGCTTTCCTTGAGTATTGTCTCCTCGACCTCGGAGGAATCCTTCCTGTACGCATGCAGCGGAGAGCCCGCAGCTATTCCCTCCGTGTCCTGCAGGAGAAGCTTTACACCCGCCGCAGCCGAAACAGAGTTGAAAGGCGCAAACCTTTCCTTCGGATCCTTCGTTTCGTGCAGCGGTCTTGTTTTGAAAATACCCCTGACCCTGGTGGCCATGATGCCGCCCTTTGTTCCGAACGCGACCCTGTCCCCGGTTTTCAGCGTTCCGGAGTATATTATCGTGTCCGCCGTCGTGCCGAACCCCTTCTCCTCCTTGACCTCAAGGACCGTCCCTGCGGCAGGGCCGTCTTCGGTGTCCAGCCTGCCCTCCAGGTACCTCTGGGCAAGTCCCACAAGAACGAGCAGCAGGTCGGGTATGCCATCCCTGCTCTTTGCACTGAGCGGAACGATCGCCACGTTCTTCGTGAAGTCGGTAATCCTGTCGTATCTCTCGGCAGAAAATCCAAGTGTGCTCAGGTCGCCTATTATGCTGTACAATGCCTCGTCGAGCCTGGTGGCGACTTCCTCCCTCTGCTCCTTGACAAGCGTGACAAACGGCTCATAGCTCTTCGAACGCCATCCCTCTATCAGGTCAATCTTGTTTGCCGCTATCACGAAAGGTGTCTTGTATCTCTTCAGCAGCCTGAGAGACTCCGTCGTCTGCGGCATTATGCCCTCCCTGACATCAATGACAACAACCGCCAGATCTGACAGCGCACTGCCTCTTGCCCTCATGGAGACGAAGGCATGATGCCCCGGCGTGTCAATGAAAAGAAGTCCCGGGACGGTGAAATTCGGGTTTTTGACTATTTTCTCGCATAGCCTTACCACCCTGTCGATGGGGACTTCCGTGGCCCCAATGCCCTGCGTGATTCCGCCCGATTCCCCTGCTGCTACGTAGCTTCCCCTGATTGCATCAAGTATCGTCGTCTTTCCGTGGTCGACATGACCCATGACAGTGACTATTGGCTGCCTGATGGTCACGGTTAGCCCTCATTCTATAAGCCACTCTGATCCGATCTTACTGTATTCCAGTATTTCATAGTCGTTGAAGATTAAGTTGATTTCCCGCTGGGCGGAACTGATTGAATCGGAACCATGTATGACATTCTTGCCCGGATGAAGCGCAAAATCTCCCCTTACGGTCCCGGGCAGCGCTTCAGCGGGATTCGTCTTGCCCATGAGAGACCGGACGGCACCGACAGCGCCTTCTCCCTCCCAAACCATGCATACAACCGGCCCGGAGGTTATGTACTTGATAAGCCCGTCGTAGAACTGTTTTCCCTTGTGTTCCGCATAGAAGCGTTCCGCTATGTCCTTCGGTATATGGTACATCTTGACTGCTATGGCCTTCAGGCCCCTTCTTTCTATCCTGCCGATGATTTCTCCAATAAGGGAGCGCTGAACGCCATCGGGCTTGACCATGACAAAAGTCTTCTCTATCATAGAATCTTCACTTGTCGGCCCCTTCGCCTTCGGTCTCCTGCGCGGGTTCCTCTTCCTTCTTCTGCCCGCCTGCCTCTTCGGGTGCCTTTTCCTCCCTCACCTTCGAGGGCATTCTCTTCGGTGCGTAGACCCTGGCTGCGGTCGCCTTCTGTTTTGGCGCCCTGTCCTTCCATCTTGAAGCGGATCTGCTCAGCGTGGACCATTTCGTATCCTGCGGAACACGACCGAGGCTTACGAAATTCTGGTAGCACTTGTGCTTGTCAAAGTAGAAGACGGTGCCATCAACCCTGATATACATCTTGCCCGTGCCGGGCTCTATAGAATTGCCGCAGAAATTGCAGTTTCTCCTCTCTGCCATATGCTTCACCTCATCGTATGGAGAGCTTGCGCGCTTCCCTTGCAGTCTCCCGGAGCATGAGTGTGTCTCCCACCCTGACGGGACCCATGACATTCCTTGTTATGATCCGGCCCTTGTCCTTTCCATCGAGGACCCTGACCTTGACCTGGGTCGCTTCCCCTGTCATGCCTGTCCTGCCGATGATTTCGACGACTTCAGCCGGAATGCTATCGTCTGGCAAAGTTGATCACCCTTGCTTCTTTACCTTTTTCAGCTCTTCGAGCACGGCATCCAGTGTCTGTTTAGCCTTCCCGGCGTCCACAATCGCAATGGATGCGGTCGGCTTGTCAAGTCCTGCCGCCGTACCGAGTTCGGCCTTTTTCGGCACGTATGCATATGCGATGTTCTTCTCCTCGCAAAGCAACGGAAGGTGGGCAAGAATCTCTGGGGGGTCCACGTCCTCCGCCATAATGACGAGGGCGGTCTCCCCGCGCTCAATGACTTTTGTCACTTCATTCGTTCCTTTCCTGAGTTTCCCGCCGTCCTTGACGAGCTCCACTACCTGGTATATCTTTTCTGAGAGTTCCGAAGGAACCTCGAATCTTACAAATGCTGCTTTTGCCAACTAAATACCTCTTTCTGATGCCAATGCATCTTCATCAATCACAGGCACCCTTTCCCGGTACCACAAATCACCGTCAATATAAACATTTCTTTGCTGTTTACTAGGTTTGGGTTATGTATTCCGAACTCGCCACCGATGGTCCTGGAGACTGGAAAAGATAATTAAACAGCCTGAACTCAGCCTACAGCAATGAGGGCCGCCGTAATAAGGGGTTCTGCTTTGGCAGCTCTTTCCGCCTTTGTTTGGGCAACCTACTATGTGTTTGTGCCTTTGATTGATGCACTGAGCCCGTTATCGCTTTTCTTCTACCCCTCCCTGTTTGGCGCACTCCTTTTTTTAGTATACGGGTTTTACACCACGGGGCGCATACCCCGGCCAGCCAGGGCGAGGGACTATTTCATTCCCGGTGCGGGTTACTTTGCTTCGCAGATGCTTATAATTCTTTCAACTGTATCCAACGGAGGAGTCCTCACCTCGACCTTCATTCTTCTTGGTGACACGATCATATCGCCTTCAATCATTTTCCTTCTCGGTCTCAACAGGTTCAAACCGCGCCTTCCGCTGCTGGCGCTCGGCATGGTTGTGCTCGTCTCATCGGCCGCATTCCTAACAATCTACGGTGGGTTCACGGCAACAAAGTCGGCAGAAGGGCTGATTCTGCTCGTGCTCATACCTCCCTCCCTTTCACTCTTCTTCGTATACACGAACGAACGCATAATGGCCGAGGGAATGGCGCAGATACTCATGCCTGCATTCCTTGTTTCCAGCCTGTTCGTGGCAGGATACGCCGCGGTGGTCAGGCAGGGCTATCCGCTTGAATTCAACGGCGTCAGGGACCTGCTTGTTCTTGCCGCGATAGGTGTCACTTCAATGTTTGCCGGGTACATGCTCTTCTTTGCCGCTTCTCGAATGACCGGCTTTACGCTTTCCTCGATACTGATGGCCCTCATACCCCCATTCACACTCATACTCGGTATCCTGTTTCTCGGTCTGCGGGCGACCGGCTGGATCATTGCACTCATTGTCATGGCTGCATTAGGCGCAGGACTGTGCACGATTGCATTCGCGGAGGGCGGTGTGCTGAACCGCAGACCATACTGACAAACTGCTGCAAATATTCTAATCACACCGGGCAATTAAGATGCGATGAGAGACAGGTTCCATGTCCCCGACGATCAGATTGAGAAAACGGCTGCATTCCTGAAGGGGATAGGCCTTTCCGCATCCGACGAGCAGAATGTGACCAATTTCAGGGGGCAACGCGTATCAATATCGCTTTACGGCAACGGTACCGCAATTGTAAACTGTGACGACCCGATGATGGTTAAGCTGCTGAAGGATTATTTCGAAACCGTTCCTTTCGACTACAAGCGCTACATCTCCGGCAGCATGGGCATCTCTCTTCCTTCAAGATGGATTGGCACGGATGAGGCGGGCAAGGGAGACTATTTCGGCCCCCTCGTTGTCGCTGGAGTCTGTCTGGACGCCGAAACGGCTTCCCTCCTTTACAGGAGGGGTATAGCTGATTCTAAGAAATTTTCAGCCTCGCAGCTTCTGAGATTCGAGGATATGCTGATTCAGATACTGCCAGCTTCCTCGTTTGATGTAATAACAATCTCACCGGAGAAATACAACGAGTTGCACGCGAAAATGGGCAATGTGCTCGATATGCTTGTTTGGGCCCATGCGAGGGTGATAAAGAACCTGAATGCAAAGATGAAGTGCGAGGCGGCTGTTGTGGACAAATTTGCGTCGGGGGCGAGGGAGAGGGAAATGGCCTCATCCGTCCCTGGTGTGACGATTCACCAGTTTATAAAGGGGGAAAGGGAGATGGCAGTTGCATCCGCTTCCATACTCGCCTCCTCCCGTTACAACCAGGCGCTGGACAACATGTCGGAGCAATGCGGTTTCACTCTCCTGAAGGGCGCAGGCGCCGAGGTCAAGGAACTGGCATCAAGAATACTCAGGGAAAAGGGGAGCAAATACTACAACAGTGTTGCAAAGTCCGACTTTGTCATATAGCGCTACCAAGCCTTTTTTCCAGTTCTTCCGCCACGTCCTCCAAACCGATCTCCTCCTGGACGCCACTTTCCATGTTGCGTAACAGCACCTTCCCTGAGGCTGCTTCCCTGTCCCCGACCATAACGGCATAGCGGGCTCCACGGGAAGAGGCGTATTTCAGCGACTTGCTCATGCTCCTGCGCATCAGGTCGAATTCTGCGCTGACCCCCCTTCTCCTCAGGCTCCCTGCAATGCGTATCATGCTTTCGCGCTGGCTCTCCGAGGCTGCAAGCACGAAAACGTCCGTGTTCTCCTTTCCTGCGGCCTTTCCCCCCTTCTCCATTGCGAGAATGAGCCTGTCAACCACGAAGGCCATTCCAGTGCTTGGGACGGCCTTTCCGCCGAAGAGCGGCGAAAGCGAATATGAGCCGCCGCCGCATATCTGCTTCTCGGCGCCCAGTTCTGGTGCATCTATCTCGAACACTATGCCTGTGTAGTAGTCAAGGCCACGGACGACGCCCAGGTCCACTGTGAGGTTCATGGCCCCGTCCGTTTCGGCTATCCTCAGCACTTCCCTGAGGTATGCGGCCGCGTCCCCCTCAATGGCATGAAGCACGGAACTGTCGCCCTTCGTGTTGCACACCTCCATTATCCTGCCGGCTGTTTTCGATGGCACATCCCTGCTCTTCAGGAATTCGGATGCATCGTCCATCCTTTTCTTGTCAACGAGCCTGAGGAACGCTGACTGCTCCTCCTTCTTGACCGGAGTGCCGTCAAGCATCGACCTTACTATCCCGACATGCCCTATCCTGAACCTGACGTCACTCAAACCAAGCCTTCTGCAGAGATCGTTTGCGAGAAGAAGAAGTTCTGCGTCAGCATCGGGCGCGTCAGAACCTATTATCTCCACATCATACTGGTAGAATTCCCTGTATCGCCCCGACTGGGGTTCCTCGTACCTGAAGCAGTTGGAGATGCAGTAAAGCTTCAGCGGAATGGGGTAATTTGAAAGGTCGCTTATGTAGAAGCGGATTATGGGCGCGGTCAGCTCGGGCCTGAGTGCAATCTTTCTACCGCCCTTGTCCTCGAAGGAATACATCTCCTCAAGCACCCCGGGTCCGGACTTTATAGTGAACAGCTCGGCGTTCTCAAGCGTGGGTGTCTGTATCTCCCTGTATCCGTAGTCGCGCGAGATTTTCCTGAGAATATCTTCCAGCTGCCTTCTTCTGCCCATCTCGTCCGGCTGGAAATCCCTTGTTCCCCTTACTCTCTGAATCATCGGTCATAATTCCGGCAGCCTGACTATATAACCATCGTTGGCAAACCATAGTGCATGCATGAAACGGAGTTCGGTCCGGCTCATCTTTTTAACCTCATGCTGATCTCGTGACAGGTTACCAGATGTGTCACAGCAAAGGACCAGGGTGCCACGAACAGGCGGCCACGCTCCTTCGTCCTGTGATCCGGCGGTGAGGACATGGTGGACGCTGCAGAAATAGTTGCAATGGTCGTCTTCATTTTCACCTACGCGCTAATCTCCTTTGGCAGGCTTGGCAAGAACAGCGTGGAGATGCCTGCTGCCGCCATGCTTGGCGGCGCCCTGATGATGATTACGGGCATTGTCACGCCTGATGCTGCGCTTGCATCGATAAACTGGGGAACAATCACGCTCATACTAGGAATGATGCTGATTGCCGCGGCCATGGACATGAGCGGCCTGTTCAAGTGGATATCGTCCAGCCTAGTCAGGACATCAGGAACGCCCAGGCTGTTCATGGTCCTGGTTTCGCTCGTTACCGCCTTCCTGTCTGCGCTCATTCTTAACGATGCAGTGGTGCTGATATTCACCCCCGTGATCATAGCGAGCGCCAGGAAAATGGGATTCTCACCCATCCCGGCACTGGTCATGGAGGCGATAAGTGCAAACATAGGAAGTGCGGCCACCGAGGTAGGCAATCCTCAGAATGCATATATTGCAAACATCTCCGGAATCCAGTTTCACGTCTTCACCGAATTCCTGCTGCCTGTTACCGCAATTTCCCTTGCGTTTGCAATCCTGTTTGCCCTTTTCGTTGCAAAAAGGGAGGGTGAATCAGCAAAGGTGGCCGGCGGGGCTACAAACGCCAAGGCCGATACAGTATTTACGGCGCCTATGTACTTCATGTCAGCCGTGGTTGCGGCTGTCTTCGCCGGGTTCTACATCTTCCCGCACAGCGATATACCGTATGTGGCACTGATCGGCGGCACAATATCCCTCTTCTCCATCCCCTTCATAACCGGCAGAAATGGCCAGGAACTGCTTATGAAGGTCGACTGGGGCATTCTGCTCTTCTTCGTGGGCCTCTTCGTTCTTATCAGCGGAATTGAGTCTTCGGGCCTGCTTCAACTGATGGTCTCGGCCCTCACAAACGTGGACGGCAGGCTACTGTCAAGCGTGGGAGGGGTCACGCTCCTCACCGCTGTCCTCTCGAACATGGTCAGCAATGTCCCCGCAGTTTTACTTCTTTCACCTGTGCTCGGGCAGGGCACCGCTCCGGTGCTGTGGCTCGCGCTTGCTGCAAGCTCAACATTTGCGGGAAACGCGACCATAATAGGCGCGGCAGCAAATGTAATCGTTGCCCGGGGCGCATCAAGGGAAGGGGTGAAAATACGCCTTGGTGCATTCATGAAATACGGCCTGCCCATAACGGTGTTTTCGCTCGTTGTTACTTTCCTGTATCTGGAGTTTGTGTGATCAGCGCCTTGCTATTATCGAAAGTATGTCCCCGTCCTTCATTTTGTGATCGGCGCCAACAGTCTGGCCCGGAAACCTTGAGCTTGGGCCCCAGACAAGCGCATACCTGAATTTACGCCTCAGGTCCCTGTGGAGCATCTCACAGACGTCCGAAACAGTGCTGCCGCCCTTCACGAGCAGTGGCTCCTTCATGTCGGCCTCCTGTCCGGGGGGCTTCATGTACACCCGGACGAACCTGAGCGTGTCGTATATCTTGCGCTTCAGCTCCTCCAGCCCCGTCCCCTTCTCCGCGGATATTGCTATCGGATCGAAATCGATGAGTTTTTTCCTGAGTTTTTCGAGCGTTGTGCCGTCCGTCAGATCGACCTTGTTGATGCACACGAACGCCGGCACGTATGTTCTGTTCCCAGTGATTGCATCTATCAGTCCGTCCGCATCAACGTTCTCCCTCACGACAACTTCAGCGTTGTATGTTCCGAACTCGGAAAGTATTCCCTTGATGTCCCTTTCGCTCAGGGTCGGGTCATGTATTGTGTAACTGACATTGATGCCTCCCCTGCTCTTCCTCGCTATGCTTACGTTTGGCGGTCTTGAATTGACTCTTATGCCGCTCTGGAAAAGTTCCCCCGTGAGCACCGATACATTGTTTTCGAACACATCAACCATCAGTACTATCAGATCGGCAGTTCTGACCACAGAAATGACT
>JAKAPY010000047.1 GCA_021811925.1 Thermoplasmata archaeon
GTCTGGAGCTTGGCGCTCAGCGAATACTTGACCTTGCTGAATTCACTGCTGTATGTGTGCACGTGCACATAAAGAGAAACAGGCCTTGATATCTTTTCGATCCTGTTCATGCTCTTCTGTATCTCATTGTACATTTCTTCCAGTATACCCTCGTCTGTCAATCCTGTTATCTGCACATAGACAGCTTCCCTGATCTGGAGAGACGTTACCATCTGCGCAATGTCAAACTTTGTGACTATGCCGACGGGGACACCATCAGAGAGCACCGGGAGGGAACGCACTTTCTCATTGAGCATCAGTTTCATCGCCTTCTCCATGCTGTCCGATGGCGAAAGGCTGGTGTAGTCCTTTCCTGCAATGCTTCCGACAGTGACTTCCACCGGGTTTGCATTTCCCACAATTTCACCGAAAGTCTGGCTTGACCGTGTTTTCAACCCGAGTGCAATCAGGTCGGATATCGAAAGCATGGAGGTCATCCTTCCCGCGTCATCAACGATGGGGATTGTCCTTATTCCTGTGGACCTCATTGTTTCAAATGCCTTGTCCAGGTATTCCTTTTCAGAGAGGGCGACAACGCTTGGCGTCATTACGCTTGAGACGCTCACCCTTCCGATCTCCTTGACAGTTGAGACAAGACTGACAAGAAGAGTCCTGTCTGCAACTCCGACCAGCCTGCCGTCCTCGGTCACAGGCAACTGCCTTAAGCCCGTGTCCACGATTGCCTCCGCAAGGTCAAACACGTTGCTCCATGGATGCAATTCAGGGTAAGCAATCATCAGCGTTTTCACCTTGGTGTTTGTAGGAAGGTTCTTGCGCCTCACTATCTGCTTCATCGAAAGCACGCCTACAAGCTTTTTCCTCTCCATCACAGGTATTTCGTCAAGATCCTTTTCAACCATCTTGCTTGCTATGTTCCTTAACTCCTCTTCCGGCGTGGTGTAAACAAGCTGGCCCTTCACCTCAGGCTTGCCTATCGAAATTTTCCCAATCCTGCCAGCAATGATGCTTACCTCCGACATAGAACCGAATATTGTGCTATCCATCCACTATCCCTCTTTTTCATCAACGCTTTCTTCTTTCTGCTCGACCGGCGAGCCGAAGTCCTCAAGCCTCCCGCCTGAGAGCAGCCTGCCGATCGACCCTGCAAGATCCTTTCTGCCGATGCGCACCTGCTTTCTGCTGTCCCTCTCCCTAACTGTGACAGTCCCATCCTTCAATGTCACGTCGTCCACTGTTATGCAGTATGGAGTCCCGACTTCATCCATTCTTGCATACCGCCTGCCTATTGAGCCAGACTCGTCGTAGTACGGTTCAATACCCCCGACAAGAAGCTCATCATGAATCGCCATCGCCGCCCCGGCCATACGGCTGTCGTCAAGGAGTGGGAACACTCCCGCCTTGATCGGCGCTATCCCGGGAGGAAGTTTCAGAACAACGTAACCGTCTGATTCACTGAAGCTGTGCTCCAGCACAGTGAAGAAAATCCTGTCCAGGCCCATTGAAGGTTCCACAACATGAGGAACGAACTTCTCCCCTCTCACCTTTTCTTCTGTCTCCACCACCGAAAAAAATTCCGCAGCTACATCGATCCTGTTCCCGTTGAATTGTATCCGGATGCTTTTTTTCCCACGCACATCTTCAGGCGAAAGCTGTTCGATCAGAAGTGCCATCTCCTTTGCCTTTTCCTTGTAGACGGGGCCGAGCTTAGGCCTGTTAGCCCTGACAATTGCTTTCCTCTCCACCCTTTCGGTACCGCTTTTTCTGAAGAATGTGAGATCTGCGGACGAGCCCTTGATGTGGGCACTGAGATCATAGCTGCCCCTGTATGCGACTCCTGCCACCTCCGTCCAGCCGCTGCTAAGCTCCGCCTCGAAATCCCATGTTTCAGTGGAATAGTGTGCCATTTCATCCTTGGCGTGCTGCCTGAACCTGCTTCTCGAAGGATCGAGGCCTACACTGACCATGAACCTGTGGGTCAGGCACATGAAATAGGCAAGCACCTCGCTGCCAATGATGCCACCGCGAACAGCTTCGCCCGCGCTGATAGTTGTCTGTTTCCCGCTCCTTGGAAGGAGGTTGAGCTTAACATCCCTTATCTTCACGAAATCCTTCCATTGCTTTTCGGAAGGGTCAATGAAAAGTTCGGCCTCAAGCATGTTGAGTTCCCTGAGCCTGAGCAGTCCCTGCCTGGGTGATATCTCGTTCCTGTATCCCCTTCCAGTCTGTATCACGCCGAAGGGGAGCTTCTCCCTGAAGAAGCGGTTCATCTGCTGGAAGTTCATGAAAATCCCCTGTGCGGTCTCGGGGCGCAGATATCCTGTCTTGTTTCCTGCCGGCCCTATCTGGGTCTGGAACATGAGATTGAACGGCCTCGGCGCCGAGAAGTTCCTGGAGCCGCATCTGGGACACCTTGTCTTCTCCTCGGAAAGCTTTTTCGAGAGCGTTTCCGGAGTGGAAGGGGCACCGGCAAGATCAACAAGGTGATCGGCCCTGAAAGATTCGTGACAGCTGTTGCAGTCCACCATGTAGTCAGTGAAGAACTCAAGATGACCAGACGACCTGAAGACACTCTCAGGATTGACGGTAGGAGTGTCAATTTCATAGAAGTCCTCTGATCTGTAGATCCGTCTCCATGTTTCAGTGATACTGTTTCGCATCAACATACCGAGGGGACCGTAATCGTAGAATCCGGCTATACCGCCGTATATCTCAAACGATGGCCAGTAGAAACCGCGCCTCTTTGACATGGACAACAGTTTCTCTGTGATGTCACCGCTGTCCGACTCTTTGGTAACCACCATAAGTGGACATTAGCATGATGGAAATAATCAATGTTTCCATAATGAAAAGAGTCTCTACGTTGACGGCACCCGGTGAGGCAGAACATGGCAGTGTGTTATCTATCACTGATCATTAATAAATATACTAAAAACAGGTGGAGCGGGGAAATGGAAGGTGAAGTGTTATCTTTTGAGCCGCATTACACACGATGATGCCACTCAAGAGAATGGTGATCAGCCTCAACCTGGAGGCTATAGCCCCCCTTGGCGATCTTCTCTCGAAGTTCTACAGAAGAAACAGCAGTATGGAACTTCTGCAGACGCTCTTCATTTCCGAAGACGTTGTTGCCGAACTTGTAAGAATCAGAAGGGCAGCAGACTTCTACACGGTCGATGAGATAGGGAAGAGGAGGGAGGAGCTGATGAAGAAGTACAACCTTCTGGACTTCGAGGTCATTGATGCCAGTCTGACGGCTGGAAGCTATACCGCCATAATCAAACATGTCATGCCGCCAAAATTGTCGCCTGTGCTGAAAAAGCTTGGTGGCTCAGTTTATCTTGCTTCTCCAATCGGGATCAGCAGGGGGACCGTTACGCTCACCTTGTTCGTGGAGAAGGACAAGGCAGGTTCGCTGGCCGAGCTGCTTGGACAACAGGGAGTAGACTTCAGGATACATTCAGTCACAGACGCTTTTGGAACGGGAAAGACAGGGAACAGGCTCAGTGCATCACAGCTTTCCCTCATTCAGCTTGCCAGCGCGATGGGATACTTCGATGTTCCGAGGAAGGCAAGCACGGACGACGTTGCCAGGATTGCAGGCGTCACAGCCCCGGCAGTAAGCAAGACTATCAGGAGAGTCGAGAAAATGCTTGTTGAGAGATTACTGAATGACACAAGCCTGCTATGAGCTCATGAATATCAGGAATTCTTCCCTGGACCTTGGCTTCAGTGTGTAGTTGCTCTTTTTCTCCTCACCGAGAGGTGCAGAAGGTGTCTTGCCGTAGTCATGCCCGGGGTATACGATCAGATCGTCGGGAAGCGAGCGCAGTTTGACAATGAGTGTATCGTACATGCTCCCAGGGCTGCTGTCTTCCAGGTCCACCCTCCCGCATTCACCTATGAAGAGCGTATCACCCGTGTAGAGCCTGCCGTCCGCGAGAAAACATGAGCTGTCAGCGGTATGGCCAGGGGTGTGAAACAGCCTTATCTCCTCCCTGCCGAGAAGGACAGACTCCCCGTCGGAAAGCCCCTTGTCATGCTCGACGCTTGAAGATTCGTGCGTGACTATCCTCGCGCCGCTTCTCTTTCTCAGCGGTACCGCTTCCTGGACATGATCGTGGTGGTGGTGCGTCAGGAGTATGAATTTCAGCTTCAACCCTTTGTTCGAAATGGCTGATTCCACCTGGCTGGTATCGAAGGAGGGATCGACGACGGCAGCCTCCTTCGACTCCGGGTCCCAGAGCAGATAGGAGAAGTTGAGCGCCCTTCCGACCTTGTACTGTTCGCTTTCCAACATTCGGTTAAAATAATTTAATAGGATATATAGTGTTTTAGAATCGGATTGAGAAGAAGACAATCCGATTAATCGAAAGCTGCGGGGGCTGGCGGTGTTACAGTCCACTGACTTCAGAATGAGAAAAGCAGGCATCTGGGATATAGACGAGCTGGAGGATATAGAGAAGAAGTGCTTTTCGTACGGGCGCTTCAGCCGAACCATCCTGCTTGGTTTCCTGAGGCATCCCTTTTCAGTGACGATTGTTGTGGAAAGGGAAATGATACTTGCTTCGGCAATCCTGATATTTCACACCAGGACTGCCGAAATTGCCTCCATCGCTGTGCTTCCTGAAGAGAGAAGGAAGGGGCTAGGCAACATGCTGTTGCAGGAGGCGGAGACAATGTCCAGGAGGAAGGGGATAGTGAAACTCTCACTTCATGTTGCAATCGAGAACAGCGGAGCGATCGGCCTGTACAGGAAAAACGGTTACAGCATCACCGAAACGGTGAAGGACTATTACGGTGCCGGCCGTGACGCGTTCTACATGGAGAGGGAAATGGGGCCTCCCCCGTCACTGTGACAGCCAAGTCAGTGACGGGACTACCGACAGGATTGGAATCAATGCGCGAAAGTGCTGAAAAGCGCTCCCTTCGTTCTGCCCGTTGTGTAATAAACAGTTAAATATTGATTGCCTTATGCCTTTTTTGCAGAGGACGCAAGATATGGAAGAATCCCTGTGCAACGTAGAGTTCCTGAAGACTGACAACAGTTACCTGGCCAAGGTCCAGAGTGAGCTTGGGGGCCTGAGGGAGTACAAGAGCGGTACTTTCGAAGAGGTGCTGGAACAGGTGATAATAGACCTTCAGGAAGAATTCGAGAGCTGAGTTGGATTCGACGATCCGCGCTCAAAACCCAGAGTTCGTTTCCCCCCGTTCTGCGGCACCCTGGCGGGTGCATTAATATTAAGTGCCACCTTCTTAAATAGCAGTGCCTAGGATAATAGTCATGGAAGCGTAATCCCTGAATGCAAAGGAAGGCAATTCACTTGTGCCTCCTATCCAGGGAGGTCTGTCTCTATGTCGTCGGATCAAACTGATATCAGGAAGCAGGTCGTGGACAGCCAGGGACTGTTGAAGAAAATACAGCTTGTTGTGCCGGGTTTCAGGGGGTACAGGCAGCTTGAGGATCTCCGTGCCGCTGATGAGCTTCTGAGGAGACAGGTTGCACTCGTACTGCAGAAGGGAATCAGCAGCCTGAGGGATACAAGAAGGACAGTGGTGGACAAGGGAGATTATTCATCGCTTGAGCCTGTCGCATCGCTAATCTCTCGCCTTCAGCAGCTGGAAGGAGAAGTCGAACATGCGGAACAGGGCTATTCAGGGATTTCGCCCATGATACGCGTTGGACAGGACACCCTCAACACCCTGTATGATTATGATTTTGCCTTCGTTGACACAGCCTCAAAGCTGACTGATTCATGCAATGCACTTTCATCAGCCGCGGGACACAGCTCCCTTGGTGGAAGCATTGATGACATTGACTCGAAGATAACTGATTTCAAGAATGCATTTGAAAACAGGATTAGGGCAGTGGAGAAAATACAGATAAAGTGAGGTTGGTAGATTGTTCGGAAGAAAATCAGCGAATACTGGAATACCCGCTACTGGCGGCAGCGTGCTTGGTTCCACCACAATCGCATGGGAGGACCAGTACAAGCGGGAAAATGTCATGTGGAAAGTGCCCAGGCTGATAAGGCTGAATGACAACATAGTTGTGAGGGAGGATGAGATAGCAGTCTTCTTCAGGGATGGTAAAGTACTCACTTATTTCGATCAGCCGAACAGGTATGCATTGTCAGATTTCAATGCGCCATTAGTCGGAAAACTGCTGAAATTCTTCTCTGGCGTTGTACAGCAGGCGGAGGTCTATTACATTCAGAAGAGATTCTTCGACGGCAAGTTCGGGAGCACACAGCCGTACGAATTTCTCGACCCCATTTTCGGCGTTGTCAACCTCAGGGTGTATGGAGAATACAGGTACAGGGTGGCGAACCCGGAGAATTTCATAAACCAGTTTGTAGGGACATTCAATGCTGAAACATCCGATGATGTCGATGCAAGGCTGAAGGACCAGATGGTTCTTCTCACGTACAATTCGATTGGCAAGATGAAGGACAAGGGCATGAAAGTGACTGACCTCGCCACGAACCTGACTAACATAGAACAGGTCATCCTTTCCATGTCGCCCGATCACTTCCAGCAGTACGGGGTTGAGATAAACAAGGTTCCAGGACTGACCATAAGCCTCCCGGATGAAGTACAGAAGGCGGTTGACACAAGATCGCAGATGTCTGTCCTGGGAGTGAACTACATTCAGTACCAGGCAGGACAGGCCATGGTCGACGCAGCACAGAATCCGAGCGGTGTCGCAGGATTGGGCGCAGGCCTCGGTGTTGGACTTGGTGCAGGAGCGGGGGTCGGGTATGCAATGTCCGGACAAATGATGCAGGGAATGCAGCAGCAGCAGACAAGATCCTGCCCGAAGTGTGGAAGCATAATACCGGCCAACAGCACTTTCTGCCCCAGCTGCGGCGCAAGCCTGCAACAGCAGCAGCAGATGATCGCATGCGCGAAGTGCGGCGAGAAGATGCCTGCGGGGACGAAGTTCTGCCCCAGCTGCGGAACTGCCGTCACCCAGCAACCTGCCGCGAAGCAGGAGATTAAATGTGCAAGCTGCGGTTTCGTGCTTCAGTCGCCCGCGAAGTTCTGCCCGAACTGCGGCAAACCGATGTGAGTCAAAATGTACTGTATAAAATGCGGAGCCGAACTTCCGCAGGACGCGAAGTTCTGTTACAAATGTGGCTCGGCCCAGGTCGCTCCTCAGGCCGGTCAGGGAGCACAGCAGGAACAGCAGACACCGAAGGACACAAGGAATGTTGTTGC
The DNA here is from genome assembly GCA_021811925.1 of Thermoplasmata archaeon. Taxonomy (GTDB): domain Archaea; phylum Thermoplasmatota; class Thermoplasmata; order Sysuiplasmatales; family Sysuiplasmataceae; genus JAJZXY01. Next base: position 7,219 of record JAKAPY010000047.1, read on the forward strand.
TTCGGCAACCGTCACTGAACTCAAATGCCCGGGCTGCGGGGCACCCATCAAACCCCAGTTTGGGGAGATGGTCATAACATGCGAGTACTGCGGGACGAGCATTTCGCTTGCAGGGGACGGCTGGAAAAACATTCAGAACCACACGATGCTCCCGATCAAGCTGGAGCAGCAGGATCAGGTCCTATCAAAGATAAAAGACGTAATGGACAGGGGATTGCTGAGAAAGCATTTCGCGGAAGAGGCAAAGGTCGAGGAGATTACACTTAGCATTGTGCCGTACTGGATAGTTCCAGTGTCCGCAAGATCAACATACACGGCAGTGGATGTATACGCCCAGGTTGGCACGATAGCAACAACCGCCGCTCTTTTCAGTGTCATGGGCGGTGGATTTGGAGGCAACAGCGGACGTGGCGGCGGAATCGGGACTGGCCTGCTGGAGGGTACGCTGATAGGTTCAATGGTTGGCGGCGGCATGGGGGGAGGGAACAGCACGAGGGCATATTCTCTGAACCAGAACTACCAGTTCCCCGTTGTTGCAATGAAGGCTCTTGACGAGTACCAGCCCAAGAACTACGAGTTCCAGCTCGACGATAGGTCGCTTTTCGATCCGAACAAGTTCCCCAAGGGAGTGAAGGTCCTGAACGGTGATGTGAGCGAGGATGCAGCTGTCTACCAGGCGAAGACGAATGTGAATCAGGTACAGTATACCAAGGTTCACAAGCAGCACCACATGGTGCAGAGCCTGAAGACTGAAATGGACACTTCCGACCCGGAGCTTATGCACGTTCCTGTCTGGTTTGCAAGATACGACAGGAAGGGAAAGAAGATCGTGGTTGTAGTCGACGGCCACAGTGGCGGCATCATAAACGACATTGGCCTCGACTGAAAGGCAGGCATCACATCAGCTGTAGGACGCATCCAGGCAGTCCTCATGAGGCTCGGCGACGGCAGCGAGCACGGGCACTTCGATGTCTGTTTCCTGCGATGTCGTAACGGGAAAACCGTACTTCCTGCTTACATAACGCAACTCATTCCCGGTCTTCCTCCGCCGTGCAACGTATTCCATGTGATTCTCGAGCCTTCTCGCCGAATAGGTGGAACATTCCTTCACAGAGCCGGAGAGCCTCCTTACCGAGACGCCGCGGAGAATCCCATCTATCTCGATTCCAATGCTGTTCCTGCCGCAGCAGGCCGCCGAAACGGCGGTCGTCCCCCTCCCGAGAAATGGATCCAGCACTGTATCACCCTGGACGGAGAACATGCATACAAGCCGCCTTGCTATTTCGATTGGAAAGGAGGCGCTCCTGCGTGACATCTGCTCACCCCCAATCCGCTGACGTTCACCCTTTATGTCGACCCATGCGTCAGAGAACCATCTGTTCCTCTCTTCCCAGAAGTAGGCACTCCTGCGCCTCCTTTGCTTTTCTGCCGCTGTGCTGAACGTCCTGTTCAAACCTTTCCTGAAAAGAAGTATATGCTCATGCTCGAGGGTGGGATAGGCAGACGGTGGAAGCATTCCGGAACCCAGGAACTTGTTGGGCTTGTTTGACTGCTTTACCCACATTATTCCCGGCAGGGGCTGCAATCCCCGCGCGACAAAGGATGAAACGACTCTGGAATGGTTCTGGTATAACCTGAATGCGCCCCCCAGCTTCCTTGTCGCATCCCCTATTACAATGCAGGCAATTCCCCCTTCCCGCAGGACAGAACAGGTGCGCTTCCAGACTATATCCAGCTCATCGTGCATCAATTCGAATGCACGCTCCCCGTCTCCGCGGGAAAGGGCCCCGGCCACTTTGCCATTCATTCCGGAAAAGAGCGCATCCCACATCTGAATCATCGGGTACGGCGGAGAGGTGACTACAAGATCAACGGACTCCCGTTCAACCCTGCGCATCTCCCTTGAGTCGCCCCTCAAGATCAGGTGCCTTGTGCCTTCCATCCCGCTATGAATGCGGGGGGATGGTTAAAGCCATGACGCTGTAACCCACGGGCAGACTGCGCCAGAATGTCGTCCCGATTTCCTTATCGTGAAGACGGTAAACTTATATAGAAGTGCTATCATATGTAGATTATAGGTGATAACTCATGACGGACAAGATTGAGCCATACAGAATGATGCTGAGGCCAAGGAGCATTGACGAACTTTTTGATGACATGCAGAAATCATTTGAGGATATGATGGTGCCTTTCGGCTCGGAGACAAGCTGGCCATATCTCGAGTATCCCAGGGGGGAGCCCGGAAAGATCCCACGTGCCGATATTGAGGAGACGGATGCTGCATACATTGTTACCGCTGAGATGCCCGGCATACAGAAGGAGAACATTGATGTCAGGCTGACAGACGACAACACTGTGGAAATCTCAGGCAAGTCAAGCACTCAGAAGAAGGAGACAAAGGGAAAGCTTATCAGGGAAGAGAGGAGCAAGACTGACTTCTTCAGGAGATTCGTGCTTGAACACGAAGTGAATGAGGACAGCGTTGACGCAAAAGTCGAGAACGGGGTGCTGATAATCACCCTCCCCAAGAAGACAGAGGAAGCGGTAAAGGTCAAGAAAGTGCAAATAAAATAAACCCATTCCCTTTTAATTTATCCAGCCATTGAGGGTAAAGGAGCAAGATTAAGACGACCAGGCACAGCGACAAGTTCCTTAAGGTGGGCGAGGCAAAGCCAAAGGACGTAGGAAGGGGTATCGCCAGGATCGACCCGGCTGTCATCGAGATTCTAGGCATCCAGGTAGGGGACGCGGTGCAGATCGAGGGCAAGAAGAGCACGGTTGCAATCGTCTGGCCGGGCTATCCGGAGGACACGAACAGGGGGGTCATCAGGATAGACGGAAGCACCAGGCGAAACGCAGGCGCATCGATCGATGACAAGGTATCTGTCCAGAGGGTAGCAACCAAGAGGGCCACCAGGATAACCCTGGCACCAACAGAGCCTCTCAGGATCATGGGGGGAGACGAGTATCTGGGCCAGGTGCTCGAGGAAAGGGCGGTCACCAAGGGGGACGTCATTGAGATAAACATAATGGGAAGAAAGGTGGAGCTTGTCATACTCTCATATCAACCTCCGGCCGAGGCTGTCGTAGTGGACAGGGAGAGCGAAATCAGGCTGAGCGAGAAGCCGGTCAAGGAGGAATTTGCTAAACTCCCGAGGGTCACGTACGAAGACATAGGCGGCCTGCGGGAAGAGGTGAAGAAGGTACGCGAGATGATTGAGCTCCCGCTCAAGCATCCCGAACTGTTCGAAAGGCTCGGTGTGGAGGCACCCAAGGGCGTGCTGCTGCACGGCCCTCCGGGAACAGGGAAAACGCTGCTAGCAAAGGCAGTTGTAAGTGAAACAAATGCCAATTTCCTTAGCATAACGGGTCCCGAGATAATGAGCAAGTTCTACGGCGAGAGCGAGGAGCGACTCAGGGAGATATTCAAGCAGGCAGAAGAGAACGCACCCTCAATCATTTTCATCGACGAGATAGACAGCATAGCCCCGAAGAGGGACGAGGTCACGGGCGAGACAGAGCGCAGGGTGGTCGCTCAGCTGCTCGCCCTCATGGACGGGCTCGAGAGCAGGGGAAAGGTCGTTGTAATAGGCGCA